>JACRDE010000200.1 GCA_016212935.1 Desulfomonile tiedjei
CCAGTATTTGCGCGAGGCAATCTTTTCCCCCCATCTCGGGCATTATCAAGTCCAGGATCACCAGGTCTATATGACTGCGGTTCTCGCGGTAGACAACAAGGCCTTCCTTTCCGTTGGTAGCCGTCAAAACCGAGTAACCGAATTTTTTCAGAATCTGGGCCCCGAGCTTTCTCACGGAATCCTCGTCATCGACCAATAGAATGGTCTCATTCCCACCCCGCAACCTTTCGAAAAACTCCGTTTCTTCGGGATCAGCGGTCGCGACCAAAGCGGGAAGATATATCTTGAACGTGGTACCTTGTCCGGACTCGCTGTAGCAGATGATGTTTCCGCCGTGGGACTTCACTATTCCGAATACGATTGAAAGACCGAGTCCCGTTCCTTTCCCGGTCTCCTTGGTCGTAAAGAAAGGATCGAAAATGTGATTCCTGGTTTCGTCGTCCATGCCGGTTCCGGAATCTGAAACACTGAGAAGTAGATAGTTTCCCGGTCTTGTTTTAAGATGCGATCTACAGTATTCCTCGTCCAAACGGACTTTGCGTGTCTCAATGACAAGCTTTCCTCCGTTGGGCATAGCGTCTCTCGCGTTCAAGGCCAGATTCATCACAACCTGCTGCAATTGGGCCGGGTCCGCGTTAACCGAATCCAGAGGTTCTTCCAGATTCATTATAATTTCGATCATCTTCGGAATCGTCCGAGAAAGCATCTTGGCAACGTTTCGAATCTCATGGTTAAGGTTAACAGGCCTGAGCTTGCTCTCCACTCTCCTGCTGAAAGTGAGCAATGCTTGAGTCAGTTCCCCGGCCCTCCTGGCTGCTTTCCTGATTTCCACGAACTCCGAATAACCGGAAGCGCCTTCCTTTACATCAATTAGGGCCACGCTGGCGTACCCTCCGATGACTTGAAGCAGGTTGTTAAAATCATGAGCTATGCCTCCAGCCAACACGCCGACTGCCTCCATTTTTTGGGAGTGAAGAAGTTGATCTGCGAGGACTTTTCGTTCGGTGATGTCCATAGCCGTGAAAACCAGACCATGTGATAGGTCTCTTGACGCAATAGAAGAGGAACTCAACAGAACCTCGATTGCCGTCCCGTCTTTTCGGCGGAAACGTGTTTCAACCGAACCTCTCCCTGATTGCCGGACAAGCGGATGCTTAACTTGTCCTACCCTCGAGTATTCTTCATCGCTTTCGTACAGAATCCGGGCGCTTTGCCCAATGAGCTCATCACTGGAATAGCCTGTCATTTTGCATAGCATTTCGTTAGTCCATTTCAGTTCCCGATTTGCAGACACCTGACCGATTCCGATGGGTGCGGCCTCGATCAATGTTCTCAGAGTGGCCTCGCTATGCCTCAAGGCCTCCTGTGCGCCCTTGAGTTCAGTGAGATCCACGGCAACTCCTCTGGAGCCTACCACCTTCCCTTCCTGTTCTATGGGGTTGGCATAGGAGACTACCGGGATGATCTTTCCATCCAGAGCTTTCAACAAGTATTCCTGACCGATGATCTTTTCGCCTTGCAATATTTTGGCGAAGCCCTGCATGGCCTTCTCTGCGGCCTCCGGAGCGATGACATCTACCAATCGAAGTCCTCTGTCGATGTGCTCCCGCGTATAGCCGCTCATTTCCATGGCTGCCTGATTGGCAAAAGTGAAAAAGCCCTCCGCGTTGACCTCATAGACGAATTGCGGCAGTAGGTCTGCAAGATTCTTGAATCGCATTTCGCTCTTTCTCAATTCGTTTTCAGCCTTCTTACGCTCCGTGATGTCAACCATGGTAACGAGCACCATGTCTCTTGTGTCAATTTCAACAGGTGTCGCGGAAATCAGCAGATCGACACGGACCTCTCCAAGGTCCTCCGAGATGACGGTCAAATGGCCTTCCTCGTCGTATGACGCTTCCCCGGTCAGAAAAGTGCGAGTGACTCTGGTTCGCACAGGACAATCATTACATTGGACGTTCCCGCCGCACCCAGGAGCTTCGAAAGAATTGATGCAATTGAATACTTGGCCTCCAAGAAGTCCAAGAAGCTTCTCCTTTGGTTTGCCGGCAAACTCCGCCCCTATGCGGTTAATATTCTCGATGCGATGATCCCTGTTAACCAGAAGCAAGATATACGGGGCACTCTCGAAAATAACAGAGAGAGCGTCTCTCTGGGCTAACAGCTGTTGCTCGACGTGCTTCCTTTCGGTGATGTCATGCATGATGCAGTGAGTCTGTTTGAATAGTCCCCAGCGGTCTCGCCCGATCTGTCCGTCAAACGCAACGGTAACGGTCGATCCATCCTTCCGCAGCATTTCGAATTGAACCCCACATACCTCACCTGCTGCTTTGAATTTCGGAAAATTCGCCCTGAAGCGTTCCACGTTGTCCGGTGCAAGAAAATCTCCAAACCACCTGCCAACTACCTCTTCATGGGTGTAACCCAGGGTTTCGAGCCACGCCCTGTTCACTTCCAAAAGACATCCGTTCATGTCCAGCGATTGATATCCAAGAGGAGCATTCTCGTAGAAGAGACGAAATCTA
>JACRDE010000202.1 GCA_016212935.1 Desulfomonile tiedjei
CGGGCGATATCGTCATTTCTCATCGTCATACAATTCCGGGTACAATTTTCTCGCGCATTCCGGACAGGTGCCGTGAGTGAACTCTGCCTCGGAATGCTTACTTATGTAAACCTCGATTTGGTTCCAATACCCCTTATCATCTCTGATCTTCTTACACGAAGAACATATCGGGAGCATGCCGCGTAACGTCCTTATTTCGGAGTCGCGTTCCAGTAGCATCAACTTGCGAGCGTTGATACTTTCCGTAACATCAATGCAGCTGCCTATATAACCACTAAAGTTGCCTCGTTCGTCCTCGAAAGGCACGCCTCTATCAAATATCCAACGATATTCGCCGTCATATCTCCGGAGCCGATATTCCATTTCAAAAATGGCACGTTTAGCGAAAGATGACAGATATATTTCAAGGCATCTCTCCAAATCTTCTGAAAATACACCTTCCGCCCACCCGTTACCCAGTTCTTGTTCGATTTGTCGTCCAGTAAAATTCAGCCACTGTTGATTAAAATAGTCGCACTCAGCCGAAGTGTTTGCCCTCCAAATCATTATGGGGGCGTTTTCGACAAGGATCATATACTCGTCGTACGAAAGCTTGCCCTTTTTCATGTTCGTCACGTGCTCGCATAGTCGGACGTATGGTAATCCGGTTATATAGACAGGAACTATGCGGCGGCCTTGCCAATTCCGAGGTACTTGGGCTGGAGTCCGGTCTCGGTGCGGTGCCTCTGTCACCGAAATGGCAGCACAGTTTCCTCTCGTAAGACCCGACAAAGATAAAACCGTCGCCATATTGCTGAAAAAGCCCCTAGTTTACCATTCTAAGCATACCTTGCCACCCTGCCCCGGTCAAGCGGAATGTCGAGCGTAGCCGTTCACCCGAACACAGAGCGGTAGTATCGGGCCAAGGGGAAGATTGGAGCCACATGAACTGCCACCCCCGACCGAAATACGAGCTTGTGGAGAAACGAGAAACTCCGCGTCCATGCTTGAACGTGATCCACTCATCCTGACAAGCTCTGTATGGTCTCTTGCCAGGAAGTAATCAATGGTATAACCGGACGACCGAAAAGTGGTGGCGCCTCATAAGACTGATAAGAATCCCACGTTAGACCCGTAGCAGAAGAGTACCATGCTCTGCAGGGTCATCACAGAGTAGAGTCTTCTCCATCTGTCATCATCTACCGGTATCAATTCTCCTCATGCCGGGTTCATCGTGCCGGTCGGAACGGCTGGGATTCGAGTTATGCCTGAAGCCGGTTGCTTTCGCTGATCTCGACACCCGACATGGGGGCAGATGTTCACATATGCACTTTCTTCGATCCAAGACAGTCCCTGTTTCTGTGCTCACCTTGGAACAGGTAACACGAAACGGGTCTGGATCAAATTCCCTCTTGCTCCTTCATCTTTTCAAGGACGCGGGTTCTGTGTCCAGCGGAATCTGACGTGAGTTTGTCCAAATTTCGGACATAATCCGGATCCTTCGCCTTAATGGCCCTCGCGTAGCTATGTTCAGCGAAAGTATTCTCTATGAGGTAGGCCATTAACAGAGCATTTCTCTCTGTGAGTCGATCGTTTGTGAGCATTTCAAAACCGCTTTCCAAGCGTGACATGAATGCTTGTAATGCCTCCAACGGCGAAGATTCTCCGGCCTCGAACATCTCTGGTTCTTCGATTGCAGCATGCATCACTTGGTCTATGATCTCTGCATGGCCCTTCTCCTCGCATGCCAGTCCCTCCCAAAATTTCCTGCTGAGAGGAAATTGTTGCCCACAAGTTTCATAGAATGCTGCAATACGCTTCTCTGCTTGAGCCATTACCTCCATGAGACGGACACTGTAGACCACATTACTGTTCGACATGATAGTCTCCTCTCTTCAGGCAAAATTACTCTATCAACTCATTTGGGATTGGACAGGGCCAAAATTTTGTTGTCTCTGCAGGATACAATGACGTCACTAATTCCAGCCGCCTAACGTTTGAGCAATTATAGTGCCAAAATACTTCCCAAAAGGTGCTGGAGTAGAGTGTGTTAACTGAGCACGAGTAGATCCGAGTGTTCCTGAATTTGGGGTAGCAACTCACTGTCACCGAGTGTCCTCCTATCGAGACCCTATTGCGAAACCGATTGGAATCAGAAAGAACGAGCTATGTCTGCGTCCAAACTGGCTAAAGGTGCAGTTATGAGCGAATTGGAGTGTCCGCTATGCGTGGCTAGGATGCACGAATTTCGGACAGACCCTTTTACTTCACGGGTAGAAAGGGCCCGATGGGGCCACTGAGAAAAGCGCAGGAGAATCGCTGCTCATGATTCGAGAGGGATAAAATTATCATCGCCTCCCTTCATTGTGCCTCTGTCCAACTGAATGCCGTGCATGAGTGGGGGGAAATCGGCAATAGCTAGATGGTAGTCTCTGGGGCGGGATATCCGGTCCTTCGGTACTCGTCAAGAACTGCTGAGAAAAATTCTGGGCATTTTGTGAGGTTTCCAACATGTGGCTGGGCGGTTGTTGCTCAATTACGTTGCTTACAGGACAGAATGAGCTAAACTTGGACAAGACCTTTTAAGGGTGCGATTGGATGGCGAGTGTCATGAAGCTCACAGGCGCGGTCCTCACAGGTATGCTGGCGCTGATGGTATTGCCCTTCGGGGTAGGCTGCTGTGCTGATAATGAATTGAATCAGGTGCTGGATAGCGGCTCTGTTACTGAGCCCAGAGATTCGACATCGTCAGAGCGTAAGTTTCCTATAGCTGTTCCTCCTGCATCGGAAGTGTTGTCCAGAATCAGGGAGTTCAAGACGTCACGGCCACCAGTTCAAGAGAAGATTACAGAGGAGTCTCCGCAGTTCCGCATGCTAAGAGAGCTCATGGGTCACGGAGCGTACGTTGCGCCGGCTGAGCCGCTATGCTTCAGACCCTTGCCTACTAGCGATATGTCCATGGATACGCTCAGGAATGCTCCTGTTGATGCAAACCACATATTGCAAAGGCGCAATGTGGACCTGAGAGGCGTTTCTCCTCTACCGCAACTGCCTGTCGGTTTGCGCCAACTTCCTATCGAGACGCGGGGGAGCAACTATCCGTCGCGGTCAGCGGCTTCTCAGAGCTCGAGACTTGAATGGGGGATCAATCTAAAAACCCATCGATTCGAGTCATACTACAGCCTGAACAGATCCGGCAATGCTACACTTGGCCTGAGTCTCGGTCGCGGAAAGCGTGGCTTGGGGCAATATTACAAGACGGGCCCAAATCACAGATGACAATTGAAGATCAGGGTCAACCCATGCGGTTTGCTCTCAGAGGTTAAGGCTGGGAGCGGTTAGTAACTCATAATCTCCATAGCGAGCGGCTTCCAGCTTCGACCTTTCGGCTTTCCCGCCTGCGCATGGCCCCATAGGATGGTTCCGTCCCGAAGGCGAGGGGTTCCGCGTGGCACGGTGGGAATGGACAGAAAGAAACCGCGACAATAGCTTCCATGCCGAACGATGATAAAGTTTGGAGCAGACTTAAATTGGAAGGTGATTTGCCTGGAATTGAACGAGATCGGCAGCCAGGAGAACCGATAATGAATCTCACAGGAACGGAATACAGATGCATATACCTCATGCTGGTCGAGGACAATCCCGTCGACGTACTTTTGATCGAAGAGGCATTGAAAGGAAGCTCAGTCCAGGTTTGCCTCGATGTGGCTACGGATGGTGAGGAGGCCTTGGATCTGCTTCGCGATCGGTGCAAGAACGATACCGACGGGCCCTGTCCTGACCTTATCCTTTTGGATCTGAACTTGCCCGAGAAGAGCGGTAAGGAAGTTTTGAAGGAGATCAAACAAGACCACTCTTTGAGACACATTCCAGTAGTGATTCTGACGACGTCAGACGCGCACGAAGACATTCTGGAAACGTACGAATTACAGGCTAGTTGCTTTATCACCAAACCAATGGACGCGGAAAATTTCATGCAGGCGATACTGTCCGTGCAGGGATTTTGGTGCGGCGTTGCAAAGTTACCCTCTAGGATGGCTAACCAATAATTGGCGCAAACGGTGCGCAGTTTGACTTTTCTTCCGATAGTTGAGCCCTGGGCTACTTCCCGGGCGGGGTCAGATCCTGCACGTCTTCCTTGCTGTTCATTGGGATGAAGACTCTGTCCTTGGCATCCAGATTCATCTTGGTCAGGTCGATGACTCGGATGCGTCGGTTGTCGTGTGTGTGGAAGTAGTACTGTTTGTTCTTTGTGTCAGCCGCCACCGTGTACCACGTTGTATCGTACAAGATCTGCTTGCCCAGCTTGTCCCGAACAGCGCCGACTGGAATGTCGAAGTTATTGAGAACATGAAATCCCTGTTGGACTGCATCTGCCGCTGTTTTTCCGGGTATGGCGGCCCGGCTCAGAACTGTGGCGGGGACAAATCGTGATGTCGGAGAGTAGTCGCCCGTCAGACCGTGCAGACCTGGCCCGCTGCCGAATTGAGCCAATTCCAGTCCATCGATTTTGAGCGGAGGAACTTCTTTCGGTGACAAATTTTAACTCCAGAGTTTCCATTCTCGCATAAATTAGAACGTTCGCCTGGCACCGATCATTCCTTTGGCCCGACACCACGAACTCGTGTTTGCCCAATCGATCAGAGTAGAGATTTTGATTGACTGCGGAACGTGGAGTGAACTACATTTAAGAATAGGATAAAATAGGATATTTCAACAACATGATGGCCGCCGTGTATCTGCCGGATCTTTTGGGAGGTTGCCAAGTGACCTTTTCGAGTGCTAGGGAACTGTACCAGCACCGGTTACGGGCCCCATGGCCCCCGAAATGGCGCGACCGACGCATAAACTTGGCGTTATGAGATCCCGAACCAGAGCTAGACGTCGCATCTTTCAACTTCCAGGGCTGAGGCCCATTTTACAGTCTGTCAAAAATGATGACACTCAGGTTGCCCGAAGATTACCCGTTTCTTCACCAATAAGAGTCGGTGCATTATGGCACACTAATTGCGATTGAACTTGCACAGCATGATTGAGGGCAAAGGCCTCGCTGCCCAGCAGACTGGACACGGGGCACCAGTTGTAATCTCAACCAATTTTCATTCCAAGCCGTCGCGTTTTTGCTAAGATTCAGAATTTTGCAGGTCGCCTCTGTTTCCATGCTTCGTCGGGGGGAAGCCATGAAGTCCCGGAACTGCGAATTAGAGCATCCTGAACGGACTAAGTCCCACAAGAATCGGGGCCACGACCCGAGAACTGTTCAGGCTCTGCCGGCCATGGAACGCCGAAAGCCCCAACCCTAAACGCAAGAGTACCTCGTGCACGACGGCCTGACTTACTGGAGAAGTATCGAAGGGAGTGCAAGATAGTGACAGTGCTGCACCCAGACGTGAAGCGATTACAGCGTATGCTGGAAATGCTCGATCCGAAAAATGAATGCCATAACCAGACCAGCTGCTACCACATTCTCAGGGAAGGTGTCCGTCCGAGCGAGGGAACAGCAGACGGGTTCAGCGGCGACAATGTTTGTTTCTCAAATCTGTATAACTCACTAATTTGCTGCTCAACTTCGCTATGAACGACGGTGACAATGGTCAGCGGCTCATTAGGGAACAGGAGGTCGGTTCGATGCAGAGAGGATTCGCAACTGCAGTCTTTGCATTCTTACTGTGCTTTACAACTTTCTCATCGTCTATGGCAGATCTCAAACAGATCAAGGAACGAGGTGTAATTAAGCACTTGGGAGTTCCTTACGCACATTTCGTAACGGGTAGCGGAGATGGATTAGATGTGGAGATAGTAAAACTCTACGCCAAAGAGATAGGGGTAGCCTATGAATACGTGCAGAGTTCATGGGCCACCGTGATCAGCGATGTGTCGGGAAAGAAGGTACTTCCTCAGGGTGATGATGTTGATATTATAGGAGAAGCGCAGATCAACGGTGAAATCATCGGCAATTGACTGACGCTTCTACCATGGCGTGAGAAGGTGATCGATTATTCTCGGCCGTATTTTCCAACAGCAATCTGGGTTGTTGCCAGAAAAGATTCAGATTTGCAGCCGATCACGCCGAGGGGAGACATTCGGAAAGATGTGGCAGCGACGAAAGCCCTTGTCGCAGGGAAGGAGCTACTTGGCATCCGTAATACCTGTGTTGATCCAATGCTGTATGATATCGCAGATGTAAAAGCCTCTTACAGGGACAACATAGGTCTCAACGATCTTGCCGCCGTTGTCATCAAAGGCGATGCTGCAATTTGTATTATGGACGTTCCTGACGCCTTGATAGCCTTACAAAAATATCAGGCCATGATAAAGGTCTTGGGGACTATTACCGAAAAGCAATACATGGGTTTCGGTTTTTCAAAGGATAGCCCTGAGCTGAGAGAGTCCTTCAATGCGTTCTTGACGAGGCTACAAAAGACCGGAAAGCTAACAGAACTGTTGGTCAAATATTATCCTTCGATCAGATTATATTTTCCTGAAGCAGGACAAGAATGAAAGGTGCCACCTTGATGCGGACGCGGGCCCAGAGTCTATTTATCACCGGGAGAGAGTTCTTAAGGTCCTTCTGGGTACTTTGTGTGATACTTCTTGTCATCGTTTGCAGCACTGCCTACATCTTGATCCAGCTCTATAGTACTTCTTCCCTCTTGGTCGCATCCAACCGCAAATCATTCGTTCAGCGAGCCCAGACAGGTACGGCTATTCTTGAAGATTTCTTTGCACAAAGGGTTAGGGAGATAGAACGTCTGAGCCACAGCCAAGTTCTGAAATCTTATTACGAGAATAAAGCACTTGGAATGTCACTGGAGTACGGCCTCGCCGTATCACTCGCAACCCTCAACGGAGAATTTGAAACCTTCAAGAACACGGCGTCCGTAGATGGGCGCCCTCTCTTCCGTCGCATTGTCTTTTTCGATTCAGAGGAGGGAAGGGTGATCGCTCAGTCAGAGTCCTCTCCGTCATTTGGAGGCAAGAGAGACACACTGATCGAGTCGATGGCGCAGAATTTTCACAAAGGCCCATTATATGTTACCAGGACTCATGACGGTCGTTGTCAGCTTTTTCTCCTGCGGCGTTTCGATTACAAGGGGAGAATCAAAGGAACTCTGGTGATGGAATTGGATCTGGAAAGGGTAGGGGAGAAAACACCGTTCAGGAATTTTGAAGACAAGAACGATTTCTCCGGATTGGTGGATTCCCACGGCGTCTTGATTTCCAGCTTCCCCTCCTTCGTGGGTAAGAACATTGTCGATGTGCTCGGAGTATCTCTTGAGGCTTTCAAGGGAGCTCAAGTCCTGGAAGCTGCGAAGCCAGCGCAGGAAATAGGCCTGGATTCTTTCGTTATCGCGGGTGATAAGGTTCTCGACACAGGGTTTACCTTCATTCAGGTCGGACCATTGTCCAGGTATGCAGCCGGTCCGTCCTGGATTCTCTGGGCAGGGGTGTTCTTAGCCTGGACATCCGGGTCCTTGTTGATGCTCTTTTTGATATTCAAGGGGTTCGATGAACGGCATAGGATGTACGGAGAGTTGCTAGAGGCGCACGAGAACCTAGAATTGCGCGTGGAAGAGCGGACCCGGGAGCTTGCTCAAGCGAACCGGAGATTGACCGAAGAAATCGCTGAAAGGATCCAAACCGAAGACAGCTTGAGGTTGAGCGAGGCCAGGTTCAGAGAAATCTATGACAACGCTCCGGTAATGATGCATTCCATTAACCCGGACGGGACAATCCGAAATGTCAACCAAAAGTGGTTGACTGAGATGGGTTTTGATCGAGACGAAGTTGAGGGCTACGGAATAGACAATTTTATGACCTCGGAGTCTGTAAAGGCCCTCTTGGACATTCTTCCAACATTCTGGCGTGATGGAAAAGTCTCCAATCTACGCTATCAGTATGTGAAAAAAGATGGAACGGCAATCGACGTTCTCCTCGATTCCGTGGTCGTGCATGATACTGTTTGGGGCAAAGTCAGTCTGTCCACAGTGCGGGACGTCACTCAGATCAGACGAGCTGAAGAGCAACTTCGGGAGAGTCGCGAGAGATTGGAACTGGCATTGAGAGGTGCAGACCTGGGGTGGTGGGACCGGAACCTTCTGACCAATGAAGTGGTTCGCAACCCACGCTGGGCTGAAATGCTAGGATATTCGTTCGAGGAGATTCAGGCCAGCGGCGATTTCTGGAGGAATTTGATTCATCCTGAGGATCTTCACAGAGTCATTGAAGCATTTAATGGCCACATCGAGGGACGAACCGGGTTTTACGAGAGTGAGCATAGACTGAGAACTAAGTCGGGTCATTGGAAATGGATTCTGGACCGTGGACAGGTAGTCGAACGGAATGAATATGGTCAGGCATTACGCTTCACAGGCACCCACTTGGATATAGACAAGCGAAAGAAAGCGGAGATCGTCCAAAAGCGGCTGGCTACAGCCGTTGAGCAAGCTGCCGAAGCAATTGTTATCGTGGATGCCCGGGGAAAGGTCGAATACGTGAATCCGGCCTTTGAGCGGATCACAGGTTACACGCGAGATGAAGTCCTTGGTTCTAAACCTGGATTACTCACGAGCGAGGGAAATGACGCTGCGTTCTTGGATGAGCTGCAGAATACCCTTGCAGCCGGGGAGTGCTGGGGGGGCCGTCTGGTCAAGAATCGTAAGGACGGCTCCGTTTATCAAGAGGAAGTCACGATCTCGCCTGTACGGGATTCGCTAGGTAGGGTATTGAATTACGTCATCGTAAAACGAGATATTTCAAAAGAAATCTCCCTCCAACAGCAACTTCTGCATGCTCAGAAGATGGAGGCAGTCGGCACACTTGCCGGGGGAGTTGCGCACGATTTCAACAACCTGCTGCAAGTTACCCTGGGCTTCTCGGAATTGCTGCTGCAAGAAAAAAGTGAGCAAGACCCCGAGTACGCAGATCTTCTGAAAATATTCCATTCCGCCAGGAGCGGAGCCGAACTGGTCCAACGACTGCTCACATTTAGCAGAAAGGTAGAGCCTAAGCCCCTTCCCCTGGACCTCAATATACAAATCGCGCAGGTGGAGAAACTCATCTCGCGAACCATTCCCAAGATGATTGATATTCGGCTCGATCTTTCAGGCGATCTCGCGAGGATTTATGCGGACCCCACGCAAGTTGAACAGGTGCTGATGAACTTGGCTGTCAATGCCCGTGATGCCATGCCCGGCGGTGGAAAGCTCGCTCTTGCGACGAGAAACATCTCGCTTGATCAGGAATACTGCAAGATCCATGTTGGAGTCCACCCAGGAGAATACGTGTTGCTGACGGTTTCAGACACGGGCCACGGAATGGAAGCGGTAACTCTTGAGCACATATTTGAGCCGTTCTACACAACCAAGGAGTTGGGTCGGGGAACGGGGCTCGGCCTCGCTGTGGTCTATGGGATCATTAAACAGCACGGAGGGCATATCACTTGTGACAGTGAAGCTGGAAAAGGCTCCACGTTCAATGTCTATTTCCCTGCCATTGAGGCCCACGTTGGACTGGATGTCGAGACGAGTGGAGAATTCCCGGCATTCGGCACCGAAACGATTCTCTTGGTTGACGACGAAGAATTTGTGCGTGATCTGGGAGAAAGCATTCTTAGCAAGGCAGGATATACGGTCCTGACTGCAGCCGACGGGTTGAAAGCTCATGACCTGTTCTGTGAAAAGGGAGAACGGATTTCCATGGTCATCTTAGATCTCATCATGCCCGAGATGGGTGGTAGAGACTGTCTTGCAGAGCTCCTCAGAATTGATCCGAAAGTGAAAGTGCTCATAGCCAGCGGTCATGCCGCGACCGAGTCAACGAAGGAATGCATCGAACATGGCGCGAAGGGATTCATAGCTAAGCCCTTCAGATTGAAGGAGCTGTTGCGGCAGGTGCGCAAGATCTTGGATGAGACCTGAGGGTGGAAAACTCCTTATGCCCAACGAGTCCACGGAGTGAGAAACGTATAGCAGCCAAAAACTTATATCATACTAACAAGGTAGGTCTTTTTCATTCTGCAGGTAACGTACTAACGTGTTAACAGGAATCGGCCTCGTAACGGACAAAACTTTTGGCAAACCGTATAAACTGTAATAGTCCGGGCTGCCTCGTTTGGAACAGTCCCACTCAAATATACCTTCAAAGAGGTCTTCGGCCCACTGGCGCAGAAGTTCGGACGCATTCCCGAGGTCTGAACCAGTGCGCTGTCAAAGCAGTAATGAGGTTGGGGGAAACACTTCTTACAAGAAGGGTTTCTCCGATTTTGCCTCTTTGATTGCGAATTCCTATGAAAACTACTTGATGGGGACCGGCAGGATGAAACTGTCTCAAAATTCACGCCCAATGATAAATCGTGCCACGATATTATCTTCCCGGCAATGAATTGCCGGGCTACTATGCAGCGTCCCTCCGGGACGCCAGCCATACAAGCCCCGTAGGGGCGACACACAGTAGCC
>JACRDE010000203.1 GCA_016212935.1 Desulfomonile tiedjei
AGGTCATGGAATGGATCAAGACACCCTAAAGCACCTTTTTGAGCCATTTTATACCACCAAGGAAGTAGGCCGAGGGACGGGTCTCGGACTCGCTGTGGTGTACGGGATCGTGGAGCAACATGGTGGATTCATAAATTGCGAGAGTGAGACCGGGCGCGGGACCAGGTTCGAGATTTATCTCCCTGCAATGGGAATCGAGCGGGAAAAGGATTCAGAGGAAAATGCGGCCATGCCTGCGTTCGGGACTGAAACCATTCTGCTCGTAGACGACGAGGAATTTGTTCGAGACCTTGCCGATCGGATTCTCAGTAAGGCCGGATACACTGTCTTGACAGCAGCGAACGGTTGCGATGCCCTGCAAGTGTACAACACAGGGAAGGACAAGATTTCTTTGGTAATTCTTGACTTGATCATGCCGGAGATGGGAGGCAAGCAATGCCTCGAGGAACTCATGAAGATTGACCCCAAGCCTAAGATTCTCGTAGCAAGCGGCTACACTGGGGAAGAAAGTCCATCAGCGGCTGTTGACGGCGCATGCGGGTTCATTCGCAAACCGTTCAAAGTCAAGGAATTGCTCAGGGACGTAAGGAAAGTATTGGATTCGCAATAAATCGGAACCTTCTGATCGAGAAACTTCAGGGGTTTGTCCGCCAATATTGGTTCGCATACAAATTGGTAACGAAAATCAGAAATGACCGGCAAGATACCGGTCATTGGAGATGCAGCGTAGGCGGCCGGCGTCTCGAGACTGTCTCAAGACTATTTTGACGTACAGAATCGTGCCACGATTTCCTCTCATCCCTCGATTTTGAGAAGCTTTTCCCCGCCTGCCGTTTTCTGTCGTTACCCCCTTGAAAGCGAACTCGCATGAACCAGAAGGGGTCCGCAACTATTTGAAATCCGGTCTTTGGTCCCATTGCGAAGGGTCAGCAGGTATGCTGAGACTCGAATCCGAGACATTCGCCTCGTACGCTCTTATTTCAGTCACATTGGGATTGCTCAACAATGCGGGCAATTCTATCTGGTAAAACATACTGCTGCGGTCCGAGTATGTTCCGCGTCTGAACAGGACGACTGTACTGCCTCTGGCCGCCCTCGCATAGGCCGCGGACATACATTTGAACATGGGCTCCTGATCCCTCGTGTAGTTGCTGCCGGAATGGGCAGCCACGTATACGTTGACCCCCTGCCCTCCTGCAGTATCGGTCACGATCTGAAATCCCAGGTAGTGCATGAACGCCACGAGGCCCGGGCTGAACCCTTTGTAAAAGCCGGATACGTTCACGGGCAACTGGAATTGAGAGTCATCCGGAGTTCCCTCGCATGTGGCATTAGCAACAAGCGAGGAAGGCTTTAACCAATTCCGTTTGACCGGCCGCGTCAAGAGCCTCGTGAAATTGCGGGGGCTCCTGAAAACGGGTTCGGGCGAGTCGAATGGACTTTCTCCTTTTAACAAGTTCTCGATTCGAAACCCAATGTTCACATAGCCGCCCACAATCCCGTACGATCCAAAGACTCCATCTTTGCCGTACTCGGCTGAGAGACGAAAAACTCCGTCGGCGGTGGTCAGTTCTCCACCCGTTTTCCAGCCTGATTCACGATGATTACCGAACCCAAACTGGTAGCCGGTAATTTTCATCCTCAGGTCCATAGAGCGTTCGAGCACAGGTATTGAGTATCCTGCCTCAAGATCGAAACTGGCCTCACCTTTTCTTATGTCGTTGACGATGTTGAAAGTTGGAAAAACGCTACCGCGTGAATTGAACTCTCCGTAAACAGGCGAGTAATAATTGAAATTAAGGTCAAAGGCCGAGTCACCTGGACCGTTTGCAGCCATTTCTATACCTAAGCCACTGGAAATCCAACAGTTTCCTAAAAGAAAAGTCACGTCATAGAAACTGTTGGCGCCGAGCATGAGATCTTGTCCGAACATCCGCCGGTACCCTGAACCGACGGAGAGATCCACTCTAGATCGAGCGCCTGGTGCTGTCAGATTCCAGAAATTATTAAGGAAAGGAACCCAATTATTGGACTTGTAACTCAGAAAATTGCCGTGAAGCTCCCCAAAAAAGACTCCGTTGGAGCGCACCCTCAACGGAAGCAAATAGTCGACGGTCCAGCTGCTCTGTCGCAGGTTCTTCCCGAAAAGGTAATTAAAGCCAAACTCGAGGTTGGGCACCTTCGGCAAGAAATCTCTAAGCACCGAACTTGAGACCTGGACCGTGTCGGAACCGACTGGGGATCGCTGTGAACCAGGTAAAGCAAGCGGATTCGACGGGACAAGGTCCAAGAAAGGTGCGCTGAGGAAATCACTCGTCGCCGAGGCCGAATTGATGAGAATATGGAATATGAAGAGCAGAACCCAGATTGCCAAAATGAGGCGCCGACCAGGTAGCATCAACCCTCTTCCTGCCATTCCAATACTCCAAAACGCAACATGCCCTAGGATGAGAGCTTTCTCGGGCTATTCACCCGCAGTTTGGGCTAGCGTTACCATTCAAAGTAGATCGAAGATATGTTTTTAGGGATTGGTACTTTGACACTGACAGTCTGGCCAGTCAAGAAATTTCTGAACAGCGATCGCAACCGTTCACTCATGCCTGGGAAAGAGGCTCACCGCTAAATTGTCGTTACGAGCACAGCGAAGCAAGCTCATTGAGTTGACGGAATAAGAGAGGGAGATGATTGCTTCGTCGCTTCACTCCACGTGACTCAATGCTTACACTGCGGTCATTGGAATGACGCCTCGCAGGTCTTTTGAGCGTGTGGCGGCATACGCATCATTTCGTCAATGCTTCACGAACCATCTGGAGGAGCTGCGTCATATTGTACGGCTTACGAATAGAGCCTATGGTCTTGCCTTCCGCTATTCTGCTTGACTCTGAAGTTGAAGAGTAGCCGCTGGCAACGAGGACCTTCACCTGGGGATCAATCTTCAAAAGCTCCTCGAAGCACTGTTTGCCACCCATCCCTGGCATGATAAGGTCGAGAATCACCAGTGAAATCCTGGCTTTTTCCCTGTTGAATAGTTCAATCGCCTCTTTTCCGTTGGTTGCGGTAAAGACGGTGTACCCGGATCGCTCCAGAATCCTTCTCGCGATTTCCCTTATCGTCACTTCATCATCCACAATGAGGATCGCCGCTGAGCCATGCGAAAACGCGGGCTTGGCCGCTTCCGGGGCCGACTTAGCTTCCCCCGCGGTCACAGGAAGATAGATTTCAAACGTAGTCCCGACTCCGGGTGCACTCGAACAGGTGATGTAGCCCTCATGTTGCTTGACCATACCGTAAACCATGGCCAATCCGAGGCCGGTTCCGGATCCGGGTTCCTTAGTTGTAAAAAACGGGGTGAACATATTATTCAATGTTTGTTCGTCCATGCCTTGCCCCGTGTCCGAGACGGAAAGCATCACATAATTCCCTGGCTTGGATCCTAGGTGCATCCGGCAATATTCTTCATCAAGGAAGATGTTTCTTGCCTCAATTACCAGCATGCCGCCGTCGGGCATGGCATCCTTTGCGTTTACCGCAAGATTCATTAGAACCTGCTCTACCTGGATCGGGTCCGCGTTCACTGTAGCTAATTTGTCGGAATACTTAACTTTAAGCTCAATCATCTTCGGAATTGTTCGATCCAGCAGCTTCTTGGCCTGAGCAATTTCATGTTTCAGATTGAGGGGACGAGCATTGATTTCCGTTTTTCTACTGAACGCGAGTATTCTCTGCACCAACTCGGCTCCGTTCCGGGCAGCCTCATTAATTTTTTGAAGATCTGAATAGGCAGGGTCCGTTTCTTCCTCGCCCATAAGGAGCAGGTCGGAGAATCCGAGGATCACCGTAAGTAAGTTATTGAAATCGTGAGCTATACCGCCAGCAAGCGTACCAATGGCCTCCATTTTTTGGGCCTGGAGGAGTTGGCTTCTCAGGTTTTCTTGCTCCTGCTCAGCTCGTTTCCTGTCCGTGATATCTATGGCGAGATGAAATATCGCATCGCGTCCATCCGGCCATTTTATGATCTTGTCGGTTGCAAAGTAGTCTCTGTTTACAACCGAATTGTGATACTCTCTCTGATGCGGCTTTCCACTCAGTTGGACGACGGTCTCGTTGCAGCAACGAGCACAGGGGCTTGCAGCCCCGCCCGTAAGTTCCTCATAACAATGACCTCCGATCAATTCCTTGCCATACAATTCTTTCGTGAATTGATTAGTGTACAAGATTTCGTAGGTAATGGGGTCAATGACCAGGATCACCTCGTTTATACTATCAAAGATTGAGAGGAGCTGCTCTCTCTCCATCTTTAGAGCATTCTCTGCCCATTCGCGCTCGAAAATCTCACGGGTCAGGTTTTGGTTCAGCTGTTTCAGGGCAGCCGTGCGTTCTTCAACACGTTTCTCCAGTTCATCCCTTGCCTTGCGCAGATCCTCGCGGGCCTGTTTGTCCCATGTGACGTCCCTGGCCACCGCAAATACCAACTGTTCTCCGGATATCGGAAAGCAATTCCACGAGATCCAACGATAGGAACCATCTTTGTGCGCATACCGATTTTCGAACCCGTGCAAGGCCTTGCCTGATACCAACATGTTCCCGGCATTGATGGTAGATTCAACGTCATCAGGATGAACGAATTCCATCCACCGCTTGGCCAGGAATTCATGCTGCGTCCATCCAAGTATCTTGGTGAAGGCAGGATTGACTTGCTTGAAGAATCCATCAAATCCGGCAATGCACAACATGTCTATGGACAAGTTGAACAAGCGATCTCGTTCCTGCTCGGTTCGTTTACGTTCGAGCAGAATTCCGATGGTCAGTCCTATTCCCTCGAACAGAGTGATCATTTCAAGGGTGAAACAATTCTCGCGAGAATCGTTGAGTTGCAGCAGACCTATGGTTTCGTTATCCGACCGCAACGGTATGAGCGCAACCGATTCGTATCCCTCTCCGTTGCATCGGTTCCTGGTTTTGGTCTGCCGCTCTTTGTCAGATGTGGTGGCGAGAAGCCTCGATGTGTCGTTGCTCCAAAAGCTGCCTCCTTCCGTGAAAAAAGGGAGAGACGGGTCAGTGCGCCCGCGTATCACGTTGCCGCACATGCATTCCAGATAGGGGAGTCCGCTTGGATCTCGGATGATCTCACCAGCCCCATTTCGGCCGCACAAAGAGTACTCGAGCTGGACGAAATGGGCCGGGAACCCTTTGGTCTCAAAATATGGGAAGTCCTCGCCGTCGCGCAGGCGAATTCCCACTGCTTCAAATCCGGTGAAGTCCTTGATCATACCGACCAAGTCTCGCACAGCTTGCGAGTATTCAATCTGCCGGTTAAGGAGAGCCAAAATTCGAACAAACAGGTCTTGACTCTCTTGGGCCCACTGCAGTTTGCTCAGTAACTTGTTGACCTCGTCATCTGACTGCATGTATCCAGCAACCGGTTTCTGCGCGTGATCGTCCTCGCTCATGACCATGCCCCGCCTGACAAACGGATTGCACACTGTACTATACCGCAATAATAACACCTCACGGCAGAGTGGCAAGTAGAATAACTCGATGTAAGGGATACACCGATTGATTGTGCTATCTTGATTAGGCTGTTTGCTATAGGGAATGATGAGTTCGTCAATCCAGAACCGTTCCTCCGAGTCCAGTAAGTAAGGCGCTATGTCCCAGGAACGAAGTCAGTCCATGCGATTCGTAGCGAAGGAAGTAAGTCACCTGCGTCGAAGTTACTCGTTTTGCCGGAAAATGGTATAACATGAACAGACAAGTCCTATTTACCGCAACAGCACTCTTGATCGTCAATGGGAACGACTTCGATGATAACTAGTGGCAAAAGCAAGAAAGATCTGGAAAAGGAAATCTCCGAGCTCAGGAAGAGGATGGCTCTGTTGCAGGCTGCGGAAGCGCAGCGCACAGCGTTGGAGCAGGCTCTGGAAAAATCCGAGATAAAGTTCAGAACGCTTACTGAGAAATCTGTAGTTGGAGTCTACCTCATACAGGATGGTATTTTTCGCTATGTCAATCCCAAGTTGGCGGAGATCTTTGGTTATGAACCTGGGGAATTGATCGACAAGACGCAGGTTTTGAGTGTGGTCTTTCAAGAAGACAGGCATCTCTTGGATGAGAATCTCAGAAAGAGACTGTCAGGCCAGGTTGACTCAATGAACTACCAATTCAGGGGAGTCCGGAAGGATGGATCGGTGATTCACATCGAGGCTTATGGCTCCAGAATGGATTACCAGGAGGCCCCTGCAGTCATAGGCTCTCTGATCGATATCACCCACAGGATTGATTCAGAGGAAGCTTTGCGCAAGAGCGAACGCAGGTACAAAACTCTGGTTGAGGAGATCAATGACGGCTATTTTGTAGTGCAGGACCAGCGGATCACCTTCGCGAACCAGGCTTTCTGTCGGATGCACCTAACTAGCCTCAAACAGGTCTTGGGACGCCCTTTCATGGATTTCGTGTCTCCCGACTGCCGTGAACGTTTGCTTGAGACCTACACTGAAGTGCTCGGCGGCCGACCTTCTGACGGACAGATCCAGTACGCGCGGGCCGGCGTGCCGGAAAATCAGTCCGCTACAGAGGTCCGGGCCAGGGTCGTGGATTTGGGAGAGGGACTTGTTATCATAGGGATTTGTCGAGACATCAGCGATCGCGTTGCTATGGAATCAAAGGTGCGGGAGCACGAACGCATGGCATACCTGGGGCATCTGTCGGCCTCTCTGTCCCATGAAATAAGGAATCCGCTGTCCTCCATAAAAATGAACCTGCAAATCCTCACCCGAAAACTGGACCTGGACGGCTATGATCGCCGACGCCTTGAAATCACTGTGCATGAGGTTTCCCGCCTGGAAGGCATATTGCGACAACTGCTCGATTTAGCTCGTCCATTGACCGTCGAGACTGCCCCGGTGAATCTGTCGGCTCTGGCCCAGGGTTGCGTAGATCTCCTCCAGGCCAAGGCCCAAGAAAAACATGTGAGAATCGACGAACGTTACCCATCCGAACTACCACTAGCTCCTTTGGACGCCGGAAAGCTGGAGCAGGCATTGATTAATCTATTGCTTAACGCCATAGAGGCCACGCCTGAGGGCGGAAGCATCAGAATTTGGACAAAAGCCACTGGAAATGCCGAAAATTTGTCCCTGGAACTGGGTGTCAGAGATACCGGTCCCGGAATTGAGCAAAATCAGATGTGTCATCTTTTCACCCCTTTCTATACCAGCAAGAACCATGGGTGCGGACTTGGGCTTAGCAATGTCAAACGCATCGTCGACGCCCATTCGGGTAAAGTTGAGGTTCGCAGCAGAAAGGGAAAAGGAGCAACTTTCGTGTTGATGTTACCATGCCGCACGTGAGAGGTATCCTCATCATAGACGATGAGACAGCCATTCAAGAATCTCTAGAAAT
>JACRDE010000014.1 GCA_016212935.1 Desulfomonile tiedjei
CGGCAAAAAACCCTAAAGTAGTGGCAGTTACGGCGGCCATGGAATACGGCACCGGGCTGGCGGAATTTGCCAGGCTTTTTCCAAAACGGTTTTTTGACGTGGGTATAGCCGAACAACACGGAGTAGTCTTTGCCGCTGGCCTGGCAAAAGAAGGATACCGGCCTGTAGTGGCCATTTATTCCACTTTCATGCAAAGGGGGTATGACCATCTCATCCACGACGTGTGCATGCAAAAATTTCCTGTGGTATTTGCCATGGACAGGGCTGGCCTGGTAGGGGAGGACGGCCCGACGCATCACGGGATATTTGATATCGCTTTTGCCAGAAGTATACCGAATATCATTATAATGGCGCCTAGCGATGAAGATCAACTCGCGGACATGTTGGCCACTGCACTGACAATTGATGGTCCGACGGCAATACGTTACCCAAGGTCGTGCGGTCTGGGCATATCGCTCAAGAAAGAGCCCGAAGTCTTGCCGGTTGGCAAAGGCGTAATGTTAAGAGAAGGGCACGATTTTCTCATTATAGCGATCGGCTCTATGGTGTCTCCGGCAGTAGAAGCTTCCCGACTGCTCGCAACAGAAGGCATCGCCGCAGGGGTGCTTGACGCAAGGTTCGTAAAACCTCTGGACAAAGAGCTCATACTTCAGATGGCTTCTTCAGCAGGGAGAGTCCTCGTGGTAGAAGAGGGAATCTTGGCTGGAGGTTTTGGAAGTGCTATTCTGGAGCTGTTCTCTGAAGAAGGCCTGGAAAATGTGAGGACTTCCAGAATGGGCATAGCCGATTGCTTCTCGGAACACGGTACAAGAGACGCTCTTCTCGCGGATTTTGGCCTGACATCAGAAAATATTGCCGAAAATGCGAGGTCCATGCTTGCAAATCGTTCAGGAGCCATATTAAGACGATTTTCATCTATCAGACACTAATTCAACTTCTGTTTACAGGTCGTTTGCGGGGGTGTTCCCCATGAGTGATAAATCGAGGGAACATATCCAGCATTCTGAACAAAGGCCGGGCTCGGCATCCGCGTCGAAACCCGAGGTCTGTCTTGATCCCGCAAAAATGATGCTGCTTTTCAATGCGGCCAAGGCCCTGAACGCCACCACCGATCTGGATCATCTTCTTGACGTAATTGTCAGCGAGATTCAAAGCGTGCTTAATTGCGAAGGCGCGGGAGTCTTGCTCTACGACAACGAACGCGATGATTTCTACTGGAGAAGCGTCAGAGACAAGGAGAGTTTCCTGGAGTCGGTCCGCGAGGAAATTCGAATTCCAAAGGACCAAGGAGTCTGCGGATGGGTTTTTCGGACGGGGGAACCTGAGCTAGTCCACGATGCGGTCAATGATCCTCGGGTGTACAAGTCCGTGGCGGAAATCTCCGGCTTTATAGCCAGGAACATGGTTTGCGTACCGCTGCAGTTGGCGGAAAAAAGACTCGGGGTCATCTATGCGCTGAATAAAGATGGATCGTTCAGTGAAGAAGACGTGGACATAATGACCGCCCTGTCAGGAAATGTTGCCCTATCGCTCGAAAACGCATCCCATTTTGAGAGTCTGGTGAATTCCCATAAAGAATTGGAGCGACTGAATCGCGTAAAGAATAGGATTCTTCACCACCTGTCCCACGAATTAAAGACGCCGCTTTCCATTGTAGAGGCATCCCTGAGAATAATGAAGAATCGGCTGGAATCGCAAGGCGTATCGCCGGAAAAGTTCCCTTTCGAGCGGATCATGAGAAACCTCGGTCGCCTGAAGACGATAGAAAGACAGGTGGCTCACATAGTGGAGGACAAAGAGTACCCGGAACGTTCGGCTGTAATTGGTTTTCTAGAGAATTTACCCGATTTGCTCGAGGTCCAGCAGGAGGATGAACCCTGGCTTCGAGATGCCCTGGAGTCCTTGAAACGAAGAATAGTTGAACAATTTCCCAGTAAAATTGAAGGCACCGAAAGGGTATCAATTCAAGCCGCGTTTCAATCTGCGGAAGCCCGCGTCAATCAGATGCTTCAGGACAGGATCCTGGACATTGAGTTTATTCCGCCGGATCCGGCAATAATCAAAATACAGCCACAAATCATGATGTCCACTATAGGAGGTTTGGTCAGAAATGCTGTGGAAAATACTCCTGATCACGGCAAAATAATAATAAAAGGGGAAAATCTGACTTCAGGGTACAGGATAACAATTCATGATTTTGGCGTAGGCATTCCTGAATC
>JACRDE010000204.1 GCA_016212935.1 Desulfomonile tiedjei
CCGCTCTGACTGAGGAACGACACGTGGCCTGGATTGAGGATTCGCGGATAGAAGGTCACATTGAGCTTTGCGCGTGCGTTGAGAAACCCTAGGGTATTCGGGCCGACCACGGGCATGTCTCCTGCAGCATCCTTGAGCTTGGCCTGGAGCGCCGTTCCATCGGAACCCATTTCCGAGTAACCTCCAGCGATTATGCTGGCCCCGGCAACCCCCATTTCGCGAAGTCTGGCAGTCATCTCAATGGTCGAATGCTGATTCAAGGCGACAACAGCCAAATCAGGCACCTCCGGAATGTCTGCGACGTCCTTGTACACGCGATGTCCAAGGATTTCTTCGTACCTTGGGTGTATCGGGTAAACTGGACCTGGATAACCCCCTGTGACTATGCTGTCCATGATTGCATGCCCGACCTTGTCTTGAGTAGCGCCAGCGCCGATCACAGCAATCGATCGAGGAGCAAACATTCTATCGAGCCGATTCCGAAAAGACTGGTCCATGTGGCTGTTCCTTCTGAAATCTCTGAATCTATACGTGCAAATAGGGAAACTGAAAAACCAAGCCGGATCAGGGCGCTTCGAATCCAAAGTGTTGTTTCACAGCATCTTATCGATCGAGACCCGGGGCATTCAACGGGACCGAAAGAGCACAGAAAAAATGGTCCCCCCCGATTCTCGACATCCTTCTGGGCCTTCAATATGGGGACAGGAAGAAATATCGCCCGTACAGTGGTCGGTATTCTCAGGAATATATCTGCATCTGTCGCTTGTGAAAGAGATCTCGAAATACCCGGCCTCAGCCATTGTCTTCAACCTAAGTAGTTCCAGGCCTTTTCCTCCGGCGTTGAAATCATAAGGCCGCTTGCTGGAATACTCAACTGTGGCCTGTGTATGGTGAAGTCCTTCGAATATGAATTCCTGATCCCGTAGCGGAATTCCGAAGCCCCGATCCTCCACCTTAATGAGGATTCCCTCAAGAACCGGATCCACTGAAACAAGCACCTCTCCGCCGTCAGGAGTGGCTTCCACCGCGTTCTTCACGAGGGATTCCAGAGCGATGCGAAGAACTACAGGGTCCAGAATGTCTGTTTGCTCCGGGACCACACGTGAGGTGACTGTAACTCTCCGGTGCGAGAACTCGCTGCGAAGCTTTTCCAGGATTGGCTCTATCGTTGAGGGTAGAAAAAGGGATTCAGGCCTGAATTGCGGGGGATCCAGCATCTCCTCCACAATTCCTTGAATGTCTACAAGACGCTTGAGATTTCGGTGAATTCGCTCGAGATTTCTCTGGAGTCTGTCTCTGGGCAGGTCGTCTGCGGAAATATTCTCCAGCGACGCGGATATCACAGCCAGAGGAGTCCTCAGTTCGTGCGACAGATGGTTCACGGCCCTGCGCTTCATTCGCTCCAGGGCCTTAAAAGCGGTCACATCGCGGAACACTACGACGACGTTCTGTAGCCCGGGGTTGCACGCGTCCAGATCCAGGAATCCCGCGGTAATAGACAGATCCACCACCTGCCCATCGGGACGCTTGTACTGCACATCACGGTTGGAGGTCTGGGGCGCATCCCGCATCATGCTCGCGAAAAAAAGCCTGAAATCATCGTTGAAAGGCTCGCTGGCAAAGACTTCCTCAAAAAGACGGCCTTCCATTTGTTCCTGCACGTAACCCAGGGTCCGCAGCGCGGCCGGATTAATGGTGAATATCCGGCCTGTACATTCCAGAGTAATTACTCCCTCAGCCATGCTGCGCAGAATAATTTTCTCTATGGGGTCTATTTCTAAAGAAAGAGTATTTTCAGGGAGATCGGCGGTCATTTTGAATCCTTGGGCGAGCGAGCCGGTATGTTCTTTTTCCGCTACTTCAGAAAACGTATCAAAAATCCTTTCCTTTTCCTACCCTTTCATACAGCAAAAACAAGGAGATTCAACTTGCAGATCCTTGCATACTTGTAAGGGAAGAGTTACCTATAGTAAAGAGTTGCTCTGGTCAGTATCCACAGCGAAAAGCAGAAAAGAGCCCGCTGATTCGCAGGAACGCGAGCAGAGCGAAAAACTAGGAGGTTTAGAATGGAGAAGGATCAAAGTTGTCCGCATTGCGGAGAGAAAATGGATCCTATTGAAACACCACTGGAATCTTCATGGGGCGGAGAAATCCATTACGTCTGCTTCAACGACGAGTGCTGTTACTTCAAGAATAGCTGGGAAGCGCTTGAAAGCCAAGGAGTTGCAGGGACAGGCTACCGCTGCCGAATGGACCCTCGAGGCGCATGCGGGCCTCTCGCTGTCTGGTCTTCAGAAGCGCTGAAAAACAAGGTTTGCCGCAACATACAAGAATCCTCGGAGTAGGCCGATTCAATAGGCTGAGGAGACCGACCGGTTTTCCCTGCCGGTCGTTTGTGTAAATTCCGCCTAAACTTCGGGTACTTGGATGGACGCACGAGGAACGCTACAAGTATTCAGGCCTGTGGATTTTGCCAGGGAAGATGACTCTTCGGATGAGGCTTTTTACAGAAGGCCTCGATTCGTGAATCATCTGGATTCCCTGGCCACGGCTACTGTAGAGGATGTTTATTCACGTCTTATCCTCAGGAGTTCGCGCGTCCTGGACCTTATGGCAGGCCCGGATTCTCACCTGAGACCTGAATTGGAACCTCGGACCGTTTCAGGGCTAGGGTTGAACGAAGAAGAACTGGGGGCCAACCCGATACTGTCCGAATGGGTCATTCACGACCTCAACGCATGTCCTGCACTTCCTTTCGAGGACAACAGGTTTGACGTAGTGATAAATACGGTTTCAGTCGATTACTTGACAAGACCCATCGAAGTCTTCCGAGATGTGAACAGAATTCTAGGATCCGGGGGATTATTCATAGTGGTTTTCTCAAACAGAATGTTCCCTACGAAAGCAGTGAACATTTGGAGAATCACTCGGGAGTCCAAGAGGCCGGACTTGGTCAGGAAATTCTTTTCTGAAGCCGGTCGTTTTTCAATAGAAGGTTTTTTTGAGAGCAAGAACAAGCCCCGACCTACTGACGATAAGTATTACTCCCTTGGAATTCCAAGTGATCCCGTTTATGCTTTATGGGGTAAGGTAACCAAGTAATGAAATTCTTTCATTCACAGTGTGACTGGAATCCCACGACATCTGTTTGTGTCAACACGCTGATAGTTGTCTTAGCCTTGACGCTTTCCGCGGGGAACGCACTCTCGGCGGACAAGCGTGCCGAAAGAATCTTCGTGCACGAAGTCCCCACGACTGGAAAGATCCTCGATGTCGAATACCGCCCGGAATTCGATGAATGGTGGGTGAAGTGCCGGGAAGGCGAAAACATAGCAGTTTATTCATACGATAGTCGTGCCCAGAAATGGGGACGCGTCCAGTTTGTCATCAAGAAGACCGACGAAAAAGCAAAAACACCGGAGCCTGCCTCAAGCGCTCCGGCCCAGGACAAACACCAGGAATCAGCAAAGACAAGCGACGTCAAAACCGAGCCTCACAAGAAGCCTCCCGAAAAAGACGAAAAGAAGAAAGAAACAAAGTGGTGGGACCCCCTAAACGTGTTCAAAGGCGGGGAGAAAGCCATTAGACAGCCTGATGGCGGAAAATGAAGGCGTTTTCGCGCAGGCTCCGGTTGCCCTTTCATGACATGGAGGATGGATGTCTAAATACGCCCTCATAATCGTTGATATGATCAAAGACAACTTCAATACGCAGGGCCACGGCGCAATGGACGTGGAAGCAAAGAAGATAATACCTGCCGTCCGTGAACTTGGCGGGGCCTTCAGGCAACGCGGAGGTCCCGTTGTCTTCGCGTGCGACAGCTTTATGCCGGGAGACTTTATCTTCCGGGGTAAAATGCCGCCCCACGCCATCCGAGGAACTGGCGGAGATCACCCTATCTCTGAACTGGACATGCAACCAACGGACCTGTATCTTCCTAAGCGTAGAATGAGTGCGTTCTACAAGACTGACCTGGATCAAACTCTACGGACATGGGGAGTCGACACGGTGGCGGTGTGCGGAATCGTCACCAATGTGTGCGTGCTGCTTACGGCACTGGATGCGGTTCAGAATGATTTCAGCTCCATCATCGTGTCGGACGCATCAGCGTGTCACAAACCGTCGATTCACGAAGCCACACTGGAATCGTACAGAAAACTTATACTGACGCCGATTTTTCGGATAATGAGCGCTTCGGAAGTTGTCAGTGAATTGGGGC
>JACRDE010000206.1 GCA_016212935.1 Desulfomonile tiedjei
ATTTCTCAGCGAGAAATATGGATTCCGGCCAGTGTTAGAGTTTCTTGGAAGGGGTCTGGGGGAACCTTCTTTGCCAAAGAAGGTTCCCCCAATCTTACTGATTTGAAAGCGAATTCGTGTCAAACTAATAGACTCAGGCGGTGATTTCGAAAAATATGGTGACGTTGATGACTGCACACGCACAACCAATGCATCGTCGCTGCCCGGTCCTTCACAGCAGAGCCTGAATATCCGCAGGCAGTCGAGACGAAAACTCCACGTATTTCGCGTTCCTCGGATGAATGAAGCCAAGGACGGCAGCGTGCAGGGCCTGACGGTTGAGCTTCTTCAGTGCCTCCAAAAGGGCGGGGTCGGCGATCCCACCCTTTTTTCGGAGCCTGCCATAAACCGGGTCTCCGGCAACGGGCAACCCCACGGAAGCGAGATGCACCCTTATCTGATGAGTCCGCCCGGTCTCGGGGGTCACTTCCAGCAAAGCCAGCCCGTTCAATCGCTGGAGCACGCGCCACCTTGTCACAGCATGCCTGCCCTTCCCGGTTGCCGTGGAGATCCTTTTGCGGTCCTTGTGATGCCTGCCGATAGCTGCGTCTATGGTTCCGCTGTCATCGCCGGGGTTGCCCCTCACCACAGCCAGATAAATCCTGTGCACTGAGTGTTCTTTGAACTGAGCCGAAAGCGCAGCGTGTGCGTTAGCGTTTTTCACCAAGACCATGACTCCAGACGTATCCCGATCCAGCCTGTGAACCACACCCCAGCGATCCGGCTCACCCACTCCGATCATCTCCGGCCTGGTTCGTATCAAGGCATCCATGAGAGTGTTGCCAGGTCTTCCGGCCCCAGGATGGACCACAAGGCCAGGGGGCTTATCGACGACTATCACATCTTCGTCTTCAAGAATTATTCTGAAGTCGGGGACTTCGGGCTCTGATCGTTTTTCTGGAGCCTCTTCCGATATTATTTCAAGCCGATCTCCGGGATTGAGGATGGAGGAAGGCCTTATTTCACGACCCTGCAACCGAACAAGGCCGAGCTTCATCAAGCGCGCCAGGGAAGACCTGCTGTGCCCACTGCACGCGGCCAGGACCTTGTCAGCACGATCTGGTAGTATGTCTTCGGGGATGATTAATTCGGCCGGTCCGGACATTTTAGGAAATGTGAAGATCCTCTTTTAATAGTTCTCGGGCTGAACGCTCATGGGCGGTACCACAATCCCATGAGATTAGCATTAGGCTGGTGCCTGTGAGGTTGAGCCCGGCAACGAGGCTGCAAATAGGGGGACACGAAAGGGCATCGGCTTTCCTATTTGCGGTCCGGACTCGCTTGGCACCGGTCGAAGGCTTCTATCACCAGCCCCGGAATCAGTGACGCCTGGTCGTGCAGCAGCGTGCGAGGGTCTATTAGAACTGTGTCGTCCTTGACAAGGGCAATGATGGCAGGATCTCCGGAACGCAGTTCTCTTTCCAGCCGAGCAGCCGAGACTTCCCAGGGACGGATCGAGACCCGCGGACCCGGCAAGTCCCCCATGGGTAATGCTCCTCCCCCTACCCGGCCGATCCCTGGCTCGATTCCCACATACGCCCTTTCGCCCACTGCCGTATTGATTGCAGCAGCCAGTCCATCAGCGTCTTCGGCAAGCTTCTCAGGTGCCCGGGTTATCATGTCCAAGGTCGGAATCCCCGCAGCAGGGCCTTCTGCTCGCACGTACTCCTCGAATGTGGCTTCCAGCGCAGCCAGGGTCAGTTTATCCATGCGAAGGGCTCTTGCCAGCGGATTGGTTCGCATCTTCTCAACAAACTCCGCTCGGCCCGCCAGTATTCCGGCCTGCGGACCTCCCAGCAGCTTGTCTCCGGAGAAACTCACGACATCCACGCCCAGAGCCAGGATCTCCTGGACAGTAGGCTCGTCCTGCAAACCGTAGGGTGAAAGATTCACCAGACAGCCGCTTCCAAGATCCATCATGGTAGGAATTCCCTTTTCACGGCCGATGGAAACCAGTTCATCCAGTTCCACTTCCCGAGTGAACCCTACAATACGGTAATTGCTCGTATGAACTTTCAGGATCAGGGCGGTGTTTTCGTTTATGGCCTCAATGTAATCCTTCGGATGAGTCCGGTTGGTGGTGCCGACTTCCCTGAGAATCGCACCAGACCTTGCCATAACATCCGGAATCCTGAAGGAGCCGCCGATCTCTATGAGCTCGCCTCTGGATACTATGACCTCTTTCCCACTTGCCAGCGAATCCAGGGCAAGCAGCACAGCAGCAGCATTATTGTTCACCGCAAGGACGGCTTCAGCTCCGGTGAGTTCAAGCATTATCTGCCGCAAATGGGCGTTTCTTTCGCCTCTGTGCCCTCGTTCCAGGTTATACTCAAGGTTTGAATAGGACATCGCAGCCTGGGCGATTCGTTCAGCCACGCGGCTGGACAAGGGCGAGCGTCCGAGATTTGTGTGCACTATCACCCCGGTCGCGTTGATGACCTGCACGAGTTTCTTCCCGACCCGTTTTTGCAGAATCCTCTCAGCGCGAATTGCCAGCGCTTCGGGTGCAAAATCTTCTTGGGAAGCCTTCCCCTCACTCACATCCTTGCGAAGTTCGTCCAGGGCAGCTCTGACCACCCTCTTGACCATTTCATCGGAATACAATTCCTTGAGTACTGCCAGGTGTCGATCTGCCATCAATTTGTCTACAGCTGGGATCAGACGCAATTTTTCCTGCAACGTGGATTGTTCCATTCTCGCACCCGTCAAGACGCGTTCTTCAATTTGAATGAGTTTATCGTTGACTGAAAATCGGGGACAAACGAATTGAACTCATTTGTCGGAGCTGAAAAATCCATCGTGAAGATCTTTTTGTTGGTTATGACCACAAAGTGCCACGTTTCGAGACGAGAGGAGTCCCCCGAAACTTTTTCCTTGTATGTGAGCGCCCGGGCTCCCTTAATTTTCACTACCTTGATTTCCTGGACGGTTTTGTTCTTCTCAGCCGCAGATTTTATCACCTTGAAAAGCGACTCCCCAGACTCTCCGAACAGATCGCCAACGATAAGATAGATCTCGCCGGAATCTTTTCGCCATTTGAGGATACCAGGTTCGTCCACAGCCTCTGATTTGAAGCCGCTGGGAATTTTGATATCGAACAATCGATCCGGGTGCTGCAGAACGTTCGGATCCGTGAGATTTTCCTGAGCCGAGACAAAAGCCCCGGTCAGAAGGGCTACGAGCAAAAACAGCACGATCTTAGCGAACGGTGTGTATTTCAAATCACAGCCTCCCTTGCTGTTCACAGCATTGACCACAATCCTGCGAATTGATAACATTTATAATTCACTATGTCAAAAAGCCAAAAAGAAATGCAAAGACCTAACTTGACAAAAATCGCTCTGGTTCGGGTGCTTGGATGCAAGGTTAACCAGGCTGAGGCCGCCGCCATGGCAGCGATACTTGAAACCAAAGGGTTCACTGTAGACAGCGAGTCCAAAGAGCCCGACCTGGTTCTCGTAAACACCTGCTGCGTCACCGCTAAGGCCGAGGGCAAGTCCCGTCGGCTGATAAACAGATTGGCACTGGAATATCCGTCTGCTTTGCTCGTCGTGACAGGCTGCCTGGCCGAGATCAACCCCGAGGTCGGGAACAGTGCTCACAAATCCCTGGTCATGGGGACTTTTGAGAAAGATCGATTCGCAACTTTTCTGGACGCGCATTCAGAAGATGAGTCACGTATCGTTCGTAAAGGAGCGTCCTCATGCAACACTTACGGGGACTTGGGGTCTCCAGCGATCCCTGGTAGATCCAGGACGTTTCTGAAGGTTCAGGACGGATGCTCTCAACGCTGCACGTATTGCATCGTACCCATCGCGAGAGGCCCGTCACGGAGCATGCCTCGATCCGCAGTCCTGGAGCGTGCAGCAGAACTGGATCGCTCCGGTTATTCGGAAATAGTGCTCACGGGAATTCACCTGGGCTGTTACGGCCGAGATTTGGACCCGTCAATCACATTGGAGGACTTGCTCGAAGATCTGCTCTGCGAACCCGGTCGAACCCGTTATAGGCTCAGTTCCGTGGAACCTCAGGAAATCACGCAGCGAATAATAGATCTGGCAGCGAATAATTCCCGTATTTGCAGACACTTTCACGTTCCAATGCAGAGCGCCGACGATTCGGTGTTGTCCAGAATGGCGCGCCCCTATGATTCCGCTTTTATCAGGGATCTCACCCGGCGCATTCTTTCCGAGATTCCTGAGGCATGCATCGGACTGGATGTAATGGTGGGATTCCCCGGGGAGGACGACCGGTCCTTCGAAAACACCCGAGCCATGATCGAGCAGTCTGGGGCGGCGTACCTCCATGTCTTTCCGTTCTCTCCAAGACCGGGAACTCCAGCCGCTAAATTCGGGCCGCGAGTTGCGAGCGCAGTGGCAGCACGCAGAGTGGAAGAGCTGCGGACCCTTTCGGCGAAGTTAAGGCAGACTTTCCACGAGCGATTTCTCGGAGCGACTCTCACAGCGGTCGCAGAATCCGAACCCGACCCTGTGACCGGGACTCTGATAGCAAGGACAGACAACTACATCCCGGTTCGGGTGGTTGCTCGTCATGCAGAAGGCTTATTCCAGGTGAAGCTTCAGGAGATCACCAGCGAGGGGAGCCTGGGTTCAGTCTCGGCTTATACGAATGCGCAATCAAAGAAGCAAAATCGGAGAAACCCTTCTTGAAAGAATTGTTTCCCCGAACCCCATCCCAAGAACTTCTAGTATTTTGCCTGAATCCTCTTTTTTCCTTGGGAAAAATAAGGATTCAGGCAAATGTTAAGTGTTTCCTGGTGTTAATCGATCGGACAGGAGTCCTGTTCATCATCGCAATGTGATCTCATACAGTTTCCTGAACCTTCCCCCACTTGTTTCTAAGCTTGAGGAAGAATTGGTCAAGCATTCGTTTTGCTCTGTCATTATGAGCCGAAAGAATCTGTTTCAGCATTGGGTATGGGGCGCGCCGTGGCGCGCCCCGCACCGTTTACTGCCACTGCCAAACGCTCCGGGTGCTGTCGACGAAATAGAAATGGCCATTGTCTACCACGTAATACCGGTTGAATTCAGGATACCAATAGTAAGTGGACATATTAGGGGCAACGTAATACGTATACGTGCCGTCATGCATATAGAGCCGGCCATTACCCAAGTCGAAGAACAGCTTGCCATCATAGGCCGTTAGAACCCCCGGCCTGTGACCCCATCCTGCTGTGTCGAACGCCTCTGTCACAGTGACCCCGTCGTATTTGAAAAGGCCCCCGCCAGTTGCGTCATAGGCGGAGAAATACAAAGCGCCGTTGTACTCGGTCAGATGAACGGGTTCGGAACTCGCTGTCCCGGAGTTGAGGTCAATAACCCTCGTCACTGACGTCCCGTCATACTTGTACAGCTCCAATCCGTAAGTGCCGGCACTATCGGCCGCCGAAAAATAGAGAGCGTTGTTGTACACTCCCAGGTTCCCGACGTATGTAGGAATCATTGAAGGCGGGTTCGTGTTGCCAAGCGCTGTAAAGCTGCTGCCATCAAATCTGAACAGCGCACTGGGCCCGGGGGGGGTGCCATAGTTCCAGCTGCCACTGAAGTAGAGGGCACCATCGAAGATCGTCAGGCAGGGGATATCCGCAAGGGCCGCCTGAGGGATTTCTGGGCCCGGGTTCATGTAGACACTCCCGAACACAGCGAACGCGCTCCCGTCATATCTGAAAAGGCCGTAATCATACACGCCGTAGGTCTCACTGAAATAGAGCGCATTGTCGAATACAATAAGATCATTCACGTTCTCGTACTGTACAGCGACAGACGTCGCGTCGCTATAGAGTATTGTATTTGTCAGTTCTGTGAGGGTAGTGCCGTCGTATTTGAAAAGATGCCGGCCATAGCCCGAACCATCATTCGCATCGAAATAGAGGACGCCGTTGTATTGTGTCAGATCCCTGGGATCCGAGCTACCACTCGCGTATATGTCGTAGACAAGTGATGCGGTGGTCCCGTCCCATTTCCAAAGCTCCCTTCCGTGGACTCCATCATCGGCAGAAAAATAGAGAGAATTGTTGTACCACGTCAGCCAATTCGGATTAGCTTCTGCAGTAGGATTTACATCGACGAGCAAGTGCCCCAGATGCTCCATAGGACTGGATGCCGATTGCGGTGTATTGCCTAATGTGGTCCAATGACTGCCGGTAGTATCCAACACGGACCATTGGCCGGTGCTGTAATTGTAAGTCATCTGGCCCACTCCGGATAGAGTCCAACGGCCTACGGATCCTTCGAAAACATAGGACAAGCCGCCGATATCGTTTGAATCGCCCCAAACCGAAAAAAGCAAATCATGATGCTGTGGCCCCAGGGTCGCCCAGCCGCCGAACGTGCCCTGGTGGTACCATTGACCCACAGCGTAATCATATTTGAACTGGGCAGCGTAAGAGCTGTTGGTCCACAGCAGATCGCCAGCAGGCGTGAACGTGAAGTACCAGTTGTTGTTTCCCAGCGCGTACGAAGTCCCGTCGCCCCAGAAAGCCGCTGACACGGGGTTCCAATTCATGGTCATCCAGCCCGCATAGGGGCCGCTGTCATACCATTGGCCCGAGCTGTAATTGTACCTGAATTGAGCTTCGTACGAACTGTTGGTCCAATCAGCGGTCCCAGAGGTATACTTGAACACCCAGTTGTCGCCTATCGCATGGGAGGCCCCGTCGCCCACGAAAGCCGATGATACATTTGACCAACCGAGCGTAGTCCAGCCTCCGGTCGTGCCCTGATTGTACCATCGTTTCTGCGCATAATTGTAAGCGAAACGGTCTGCTCCCCCTGCGGACCATTGCCCTTGGTCCGCTGAGTAGGTGTAAAGGAAGCTCCAGCCGTTGCCCAGATCGTTGGAGACTCCATTGCCCACAAAGACTGCGGAACGATTCACAGGGGTAAGATTCCGCCATGTCCAGCCGGCGGGATCGTACTCAGACCATCGGCCGGTGGTGTAATTATATGCGAATCGCGCAGCACCTGTGTCGCTCCTGGCCCAGTTGCCCCCGTCACTAGTGTACGCGTAGACATACTTCCAACCGTTGCCTATATCGTTCAGTGTGCCGCTACCGACAAAACTTCCGGAACGACCTGCACTGCTGAGGGTCCGCCACGTACTGCCATAGGGATCGTACGCAGACCATCGGCCGCTGGTGTAATTATATGCGAAACGCGCAGCACCTGAGTCACTCCTGGCCCAGTTACCGCTATCAGCAGCATAGCTGTAGACATACTTCCAACCATTCCCCAGATCGTTCAGTATGCCGCTGCCGAGGAAACATGAGGAACGGCCTGTACTGCTGAGGGTCTGCCACGCCCCACCATAAGCATCGTACCCATCCCACCGACCAAGCGAATAATTGTACCGGAATCGCGGCGATCCGCTTTTGGCCCAGTTACCAGCTTGGACCGAGGTATATAGATAGCTCCATCCATTGTTCAGGTTATGCCAAGCTCCGTCAAAGATGTAGCTGCCCGAAGCCCCCGTGCCGCTCAAGGTCTGCCATTTCTTGCCGAATTGGTCGTAGTTGAGCCACTTGCTAGTTGTATTATCAAAGGAGAATCTACCGTAATCATTATAGAAGTACCAGGTGTAGCCGCCGGAAATAGTATACGTCCACCCCGCATACCCTGGAACGGGAGTCCCTGCGGCTATCAAAGCGTCAGGGCCGCCCACCAGTATTGCGAGAACTGCGAAAAACACGGCGCCCCTAATGCGCCATGCCCCCGAAAGACCATAGCTAGACATCTCAGATCTCTCCTTTCTCTGCCCCAGTTCGAAAACTAATAACTGCCACACCTTTACTCAGAGGGACGAGGTGGTAACCAAAATCCGCGAGCTCCTGTCAGCGCTCGTCATCAAATCAGACCATAAATCTCAACAACATCCGGAACGCGGCAGACTTTGTCCCCCCCGGCCCGAATCCGGGACGACCTGTCACATTCAGAACGTCGGAGTGTAGCGTCAACAAAAGGTATTGAACCGTGTGCCCCCGTAGGTAGTGTTTATTGAGGAATAACGAAGGTTGAGCCCCTCATCCCCCACCTCAAAATTGCAGTTTTTTGAATACCAGCTTAATTTGTACCACGGCGGCGAACCTATGGCAAGTTAAAAAGTTGTGAGGTGGTAGACGTTCACTCATTCGGGCGAACCCATTAATCTAGGTTGTCATTGCGAGAAGCGGAGCGACGAAGCAATGTCCCTAGCGATACGATCAGATTTCTTCGTCGTTCCATTCCTCGCAATGACATGGTTAGATCGTTACGGAATGCGAGCGAGAATCGTTAGCCAATCCGATGCAATTTTCGAGAATTACCATAAGCGTTGGACATTGAAGCCAATAGTCCTCAGTTTTGAGTTGCAGCGAGGTTAAGTGAACGGCCCATTACGCAAACAAGGTTCCCCCAATCTTACTGATTTGGAAGCGATTTCGTATGAGGACATGGATTTCAGCTATCTATTCAGCTCTCTGCGGTGCGAGTTCTTCTTATGAGTTCGCGCGCTCGCGTGAGTGAAGTGAGGACTTTCTGGAGGTTTTCCGGACTGCTCTCTTTGAAGTATGCGAGTATTGCGTCGCAGGCCTGGTACGTACTGGCTATGGAATCCCGAATCACTGTATGAAATCTCGCGTACTTTGGCGGCGGAATTATTGAAAAGGTCTTTGAATCCAGTATCTGCAACTCGCGCTTCATGCTGTCCATCTTTAAGAACAGCTCCTTCGGCACCAGTGGAGCGCCAGGGTCCGACGGATCGTAATCCGCTATGTTCAGCGAAGGCGCCCGCGTCATGAGCAGGGAAAGCTCCTCGAGGATCGGCGCTGCCTGTCTCAGATAGTCCCTGACTTCACGACTGGTCAGTACGTCCGGATCCAGGGGGGACGGAAAAGACTCCTTTGGGGGGGGGGGAGGCTGTTCGAGAGTCGGAACGGTCTCTTTGGGAGTGGTGGCCTCTTCAATGGGCTCGGACGGAGGCTCCATAGGAACCGCTTCTTTGGGCGGTGGTTCAGGTTGGGTCACCGGGGGCGTTGGAGTGGGCGCAGGTGCTGGGGAAGGCGCAGGAACAGGTACAGGAACGGTTTCTTTGGGAGGCTGAGATGTCGCTGTTTCAGGCCGAGTATCAGGTGCGGACTCTGGCTCTGGCAAGGATTCGCGTGCTGGAGGTTCAGGCGCTATTTCCGGCTCTTTGCGAGAATCAAGACTTATAGATTCCGTGGAATCCGTTGAGGCACCCAGACGTAGGCTCTCCATCGAGATAGGTTTGGCAGAGCCCTTCAGAGGCTGACTCTCGAGCAAGACTGGAATGGGCGGCGCTGCAGCTTTGCGCTTCAGTAATTCCTTCTTTGGAGGAGGAGCCTCGGTCATGGGCTCCGGAGCCTGAGGCGATTTGAATGCTGGAGCTTCATCCTTGTCAGCGGTCGGCTCCTCGACGAAAACGGGTTTCCTCACCGATTCCTGAGGCGTGCGTGCAGCGGGATCGAACGGCAACCGAGGGGACTCCCGGACATGTGGGGTAGTCTCAACCGGGGCTTGCGGTTCGACCGGAGCTGGAGCCTGAGGGACTGGTTCCGGCGTCTCCTGGGGTTGTACCTGCTCCACCGGTTTTGTCGGGGGCGGGGACTGTTCCTTCACCGGAGCTACTTCAGGCTCTTGCACTGGGGGAGGTGCAGGGGGCCTGTCGCCTATGATGCTACGCATCTTGATTTCAGGGATAGGCACGACGTACCCGGAATCCCCGATCTGGCCAGGGGGGGCATTAACCTCGGCAGTTTCGTTTTTTCTTTCCGGCAACTTCTGCGGGGGAGCAGCCCACGATGCGGGCTCAACAAGCACTCCCGCAATAGTAAGTATCGAAACCAAAGCCCATACATGGATCGCAAGCCTGCTCCAGCGGGATGCGCGGGCATTCCGGTTTGCCTTCTTGATCTCGAGGCCTGAATCTTCACATCGGAGCAGCAAAGGAACAACCTCTGTATTATTTCCGAACTGGCATGTCCCTGTGGCAGTGCCCGTAGGGGCATTTCCAATGAATTACTTTGATTTTAATCTGTTGAGGAGTTTTGGTCAAGTTCTGTGAGAGATTTTTGGAGCTCTTCAGTTGACCGAGGGCGGGGTTCAAGCATGTGGATGCGGTCCAGTATACCGTTGATAAAGGCCGCCGAATTTTCGGCCCCGTATTTTTTTCCGATTTCAATGGCTTCATTGAGTACGACGCGCCCCGGAATCTCGGGGAAGCTGGTCATTTCAGCTATGGCCATCCGCAGAATGTTCCGGTCCACCCTGTTGATTCGGTAGAGCTTCCAGTTGTGAGAAAGCTTTGAAATGAGCCCATCTATGATGGCCTGGTCTTTGGAAACCGCAGCAACAAGCTGGCGGGCAAAATCCTTCATTACCCTGTGAAGTTTGAGCTCCTCATCATCATCTCCATGAAAATGACTCTCAAGGAACTCAAGGGCCTCTAGGGGGTCCTGTTGTCTTGCGTCCGCAGCAAACAATACTTGCAGCACAAATTCTCTGGTCTTGCGTCTGGAAGGCACTTAAATGAAAATCACCAATGACTTGGTCGGTTAGACTTGTTTCAGAAGATTTGCCATTTCTATAGCAGACATGGCCGCCTCAGCACCTTTGTTCCCAGCCTTCGAACCTGCGCGTTCTATGGCCTGCTCAATAGTGTCCGTAGTCAAAACCCCAAAGCTCACAGGAATACGCGCCTCCAAGGATGTCTGGGCTACACCTTTGGCCACTTCGGAGGCTATATAGTCGAAGTGCGGGGTTGACCCCCTAATCACAGCGCCAAGGGCCACCACAAGATCGTACTTGCCTGACCGAACAGCAGCGGAAACAGTCTGGGGAATTTCAAATGCGCTGGGAACCCTCAAAATGGTGATGTCTTCATCAGATGCGCCGTGACGCACAAGAGCGTCAACAGCCCCGGAGATCAACCTCGACACTATGAAGTCGTTAAATCTGCTAGCTACAAGAGCGGCCTTGAGCCCTACCGCATTAAAACCGCCCTCGATTGTCTTAGCCATGTAGCCTCCGCATTATTTCGCGCCGGGTATTTCCGGCAAATAGTGAATTCAAGGTGACAATGATTCGCAGCAACTAATCGTCGGACAACTACCCGGGTTATCCCCTTGCAGCGAATCAGTCAGCCCAACCACTGTCAGTATTCTTCCCGCCCGACCTCTCCCCACCTGAGGGGACAAAGGCCATTTCCATTGACGAGACCTGGCAACGCAGGGCATCGTGTGGCTGAAGCTACCACATGCTTCAAGCCGGTCATTCATGCCCCTGATGAAAGGTTCGAGTAAGGATGCACGTGCAGAGCACGTGGCCTTGCTCTTATTTTCAGAGAGGACTCTGTCACAGAAGCAAGCCTCTTGCGCTTCGTGCGGTAGCTTTTGTTTTCTTGCGAAAGCTCCAGGAACCCGCGGAATAGCCAAATGACCGCGAGCACGCACAAAGCACTTAGTTTCTAGTATGAACTCAAACAGGCCTGCAAAAGGGATTAGCCCTCGGGTCAGATCTTGAGTTCGTAAAGATGTCCCATTTTCTCCTTCTTGGTCTTCAAATACCGGAGATTGGTGGAACAAGGATCTATGAAAATGGGAACCTGCTCAACCACTTCCAGACCGTAACCTTCCAATCCGACTATCTTGGTAGGGTTGTTGGTCATAAGGCGCATCTTGCGAACCCCAAGATCCGCAAGCATCTGAGCCCCAATGCCGTAATCCCTGAGATCCGGTTTGAACCCTAGCCTCAAATTGGCTTCTACCGTGTCGCAGCCTTGATCCTGGAGTGCGTAAGCCTTGATCTTGTTCAGCAGGCCTATTCCTCGTCCTTCCTGCTGCATATAGAGGATGACTCCACTCCCTTCCTCCTGGACCATGTGCATTGCTTTGTCCAATTGGGGGCCGCAGTCACAGCGCCTGGAACCGAACACGTCTCCGGTGAGGCACTCCGAATGAACCCGCACGAGGACAGCCTGCTCGGAGTCGATTTCCCCTTTGACCAGCGCCACATGGTTCAGCCCGTCTACGTCGTTCTCGTAGACTATAAGCCTGAAGTCTCCTCCGAAATCAGTGGGAAGCGTCGTCTCGGCGCCTCGCCGCACCAGTCTCTCGGTAAGCATGCGGTATTTGATGATGTCTTTTATCGTGCATATTTTGAGGTCGTGGTGTTCCGCAATCTTGATAAGGTCCGGCAGACGAGCCATGGTCCCGTCGTCGTTCATTACCTCACAGATAACCCCAGCAGGAGTCATTCCGGCCAGCCGTGCAAGATCCACGCTTCCTTCAGTCTGTCCGGCACGCACCAGAACACCGCCTCTACGGGCCCTCAACGGAAAAATGTGGCCCGGCGAAATGATGTCTTTGGGCGTAACATCCTCATCTATTGCTGAAAGGATAGTAATTGCGCGGTCGTAAGCCGAGATTCCCGTGGTTACCCCTTTGGCGGCTTCTATAGAAACCGTGAAAGCGGTACCGTAACGCGACTGGTTGTTATTTACCATCATCGGCAGTTCGAGCCTGTCTATCAAGTCAGGAGTCATGGAAAGACAGAGCAAACCGCGACCGTATTTTGTCATAAAATTAACAGCCTCAGGCGTCACTTTTTCCGCGGCCATGGTGAGGTCGCCTTCATTTTCGCGGTCTTCATCGTCGATAAGTATTACCATCCGACCTTTTTTTATTTCGTCGATTGCTTCCTCTACACCAACCAATACGCCCATCTAAGGCTCCTCCTTCACATAAAACCGTGTTCCTTGAGTATGTCCTCGTTTACGCCGGAGGAACTTCCCCTCGACAAAACGAACTTTTCTACGTATTTTCCGATAAGGTCAAATTCAACATTCACCCTATCATTGATCTTTTTCCCGGTCAACCCTGTGAAAGCCGCTGTATGGGGAATTATCATGACCCAGAAGCGGCGGCCCTGCACGCGGTTAACAGTCAAGCTAACACCATCGACAGCTACGCTTCCTTTAGCCACAAGGTAGCGACCGGAATCAACTTCAAAACCGAGGAGAAAGCCCTCACCGGTAGGCCGATTCTCAAGCAAGCGTCCCACACAATCCACGTGGCCTGACACAAGATGTCCTCCAAGCCTTGAATCTAGACGCATCGCTTTCTCCAGGTTCACCTTGGAGCCGATCTTCAAGTCTGTCAGAGTGGTCACTGCAAGCGTCTCCGGAGATACATCAGCGAGAAACTCGCTGCGAGACACATCTATGGCGGTAGCGGTCAAGCAGGCGCCGTCCACCGAGATGGAATCCCCTTCCTTCACGTCGGCAAGGTCCAGGTCCGATGAAATGCGAATCCTCACGAATCCGCTTTTCTGCTCGATGGATTTTATTTCTCCTGTGGCTTCCACCATGCCTGTGAACATTCAGCCGAACCTTCTTAATTCCCACCAGCGGCGTCACGTATGGCCGTCGGGGGGGCATTCAACCCAAACAGCATACACCTTCTTTTGTGCGCAATAAAGGGACCGCCGAATGGTCAATCGTCGTTGACGAAGCGAATTGTGTCGGTTTCTTCCCCAAGCGACCGTTTTCGAAACAAATGTCGGTCACGGACCCGTCCCATGGACGCGAGCAGATTGGATTTCACGTCCGGTATTTCTTGTTCCACGCTTTTCAGAAGCTGCTTTACCCACTGTCTGCGCGAGCCGCTCATGCCCTGGTATGCGCAGGAGCACCCGAGTATGGGAAGCTTGAGCCCAGCTGCGACTGTACGCGTGATTTCTTCACGCACGTAAACCAGAGGCCGTATGACTATGTTCTGACAGTCGTCCGCGAGCAGCTTGGGGCTCATCCCTTTTATGGAGCCGTTAAAAAACATATTGAGCATCAGAGTCTCAACGAAATCATCCAAGTGATGGCCCAGAGCGATTTTGTTCCAGCCCTCCCTGGCAGCGAATGTGTAAAGCATGCCACGCCGCAACCTCGAGCAAAAAGAGCACGGGTTCGTTCCATCAGTGAGGTTTTCATTCACGATGTCGACAATATGACCGTCCACGATTTCGTGCTTTATGCCGTCTAGGATCAATCGCTCGTGAAGCGCTGAGAGATCGAACGTGTCACGACCTGGGTGTATAGTGATAGCGGCAATCTCGTATTTTATGGGTGCTTTGCGCTGCAAATGCCGGAGCGCATATAGAAGGGACCAGGAGTCTTTGCCGCCTGACAGAGCTACCAGTATGCGGTCCTGGTCCTCGATCAGGTTGAAATCGCCTATTGCTCTTCCCACCAGGCGCGTTAAAGTCTTAAAGATTCTATCCCTTAGGAGCATACGCAATCAAACCCGGAGATTGGTTAGGTTCGTATCAATGCACTGCCGAGCAGAGTGGACCGCAACCGGACATCGCATTCTCATTATCCTAGGCGGGTCGGCAGCAGTCCGGTCAAGCGACGCAAGGAGAACAAACCACAACTTTATACTTTTACGGTATTTTTCGCGTTTTATCAAGTGCTCATCCAAACGGGGTTGGGAGACGATCGCAAAAAGGCTATAATGGCTGAACACAGTAATCTTTTGCTATCTGGAGCGTAATAAGTTGATTTTCCTAAGCAATACCTCGAAATTCTTCAACGGCAAGCCTTTATTCAGAGAAGTAAGCATGAGCGTTCACCGCGGTGACCGAGCGGGAATAGTCGGACCCAACGGCGCCGGAAAATCCACCATCCTGGGCATGATGGAAGGCGTAATTACGCCAGATGAAGGCGAAGTGTCCATTGAAAAAAGAATACGCGTTGGAGTGCTTCGCCAGGAATTGATACAGGGTAACGACGGGCCGATCCTTCAAGAAGTGATGAACGTTTCCGATAAAGTGCAGCAAATCCGCGAGCGCCTCAAAGTCCTTGAGAAAGAAATGTCTCGCCTCACCGAGCACAGTGAGGACGGGGATGAAATAGTCGAAGAACATGGCCGCTTGCTGCATGAATTGGAGGGATACGGAGGTTACACTCTCGAAGCACGAGCATTGAAAGTGCTGGGAGGCCTTGGATTCAAGCAGGAAGATGCAAATCGCAGGTGGAGCGAGTTCTCAGGCGGCTGGCGCATGAGGGTGGCTCTCGCCAAGATACTGCTTGCAGAGCCGGACGCGCTGCTCCTGGACGAGCCAACGAACCACCTGGACCTGGAAAGCCTCCTGTGGGTTGAGACCTATCTTATGGGATTCAAAGGGGCGCTCGTTCTGGTTTCTCACGATCGCGCATTCCTCAATCGCCTTGTTAACCGCATAATCGAGGTTGACAGAGGAAAGGTCTCCATTTACTCAGGGAATTACGATCAATATGAGACAACCAGACAGATGCAGGAAGACGTGCTCGTAGCGGCATACAAGAACCAGCAGGAAAAAATTAAGCGCATTCAGAAATTCATCGATCAGAATCGGGTCAAGGCGCGGACGGCGAGCAGAGCCCAAAGCCGAGTCAAGATGCTGGAAAAAATAGACAAAGTAGATCCCCCCGGGCGTGCCAAGACGCTGAAGTTCACTTTTCCTCAACCTCAGCAAGCGGGTCGTAGGGTGCTGGAGATTTCCGGACTCTTGAAAACGTACGGGACCAAGACTGTTTACGAGGACTTCAGCATCAATGTGGACCGCGGGGACCGCATTGGCCTGGTAGGGCCTAACGGGGCGGGAAAATCAACCCTGATGAAAATAATGGCTGGAACGATTCCGTACGATGGAGGAATAGTCAAGTACGGGTATAACGTGAAACCTGGATACTTTGCTCAGCACCAATCGGAAAGCCTGAACTCTGACAGAAGTGTGCTGGAGGAAGCATATTCCGGGATCCCGGGAATAACCGAGCAGGAAGTGCGAAATCTTCTCGGCGCCTTTCTGTTTTCCGGGGACGATGTTTATAAGAAAGTGAAAGTGCTTTCCGGCGGAGAGAAAAGCCGCCTTGCTCTCACTAGAATACTCCTGTCTCCACCGAATTTTCTCCTTATGGATGAGCCTACGAATCATCTGGACATTCCGTCCTGCGAGATTCTGGAAGAGGGTTTGAAGAAATACAGTGGAACTCTGATATTGATAACTCACGACAGGCGCCTGATGAACTCCATCTGCACAGGCATTTTGGAAATTGAAGCGGGATCGGCGGAATACTACATCGGGAATTATGAAGACTATCAGTACAAGAAAAGACTTTCAGAGGAACAGGAGCAGAATACTCCTGTAGTCGAACCTGCTCCGGTTGAACGTGAAGACCCTGACAATCAGAAAGAGTCACGAAAAGAGAGAAAACGCAGAGAAGCTCAGAACAGAATCGCTCTATTCAAGAAACAGGGCCCGATAAAACAGGAGATTCAGCGGATCGAAAAGCTCCTGGGGACAAAAGAGGCCAGAAAGAAGGAGATCGAAAGTCTTATGGCTGATCCGTCCATCTACGATAAAAGAGATGCCATCCTTCCGCTTCTTGAAGAAGACCCCGTTCTGTCCAAAGAAATAAGAGCATTGGAATCGCGTTGGGAAGAACTACATACGCAACTTGAGGAGATCGAAAGGGCCACGCTGACAGCCTAGATTGGCGCAAAATTTTGCAACTAGACGAATTCTCTGGCGCTAAGTGTAGGGAGCACATTTCTCGACAGGCGGCCGCGGTGCGGATCATCCTCGGTGATAGTAGATGCTCATTGTATGCTTTTCTTGGCCTATATGCTCAAATACTCCATCGAATTGCGCTTGCACTTCCTCGAGATTGGGCCTCCTCATCGGGTCCAAATCCAGCATGCTTTCCACTGTGGCGGCTATGTGCTCCAGGGTGGTATTCCTGCTCAGGAAGGGATTTAGATCCGTGAGCTTGGGTCGGGACTCTTTCTCTATCCTGAGAATCTGGCGGACCAGGTCTTGGCGAGTCTTGGTTTTGGGGAAAACCATGGGGAGTTTTCCCGTCAGAAGGACGGTGAAGATCGCTCCCGCACTATAGAGATCGGATTGAAAGACGCTCTTACCTCTCGCCTGCTCTGGAGCCATGTACGCGAAAGTTCCTACTACTTTGCCCCTGAAAAGATCGTCCACTGCGCCCGGACCTATGGACAAGGCCACACCGAAATCTATCACCTTTATTCGGTTGAGCCTCTCGTTTTCATCAACCATGTACAGAATATTGTCTGTTTTCAGGTCTCGATGAACCACTCCTTTGGTCCTAAAAAGCTTAAGGCAATCCAGTAGCTGGTTTACTATAGTCTCCAGCACTGCCAGCGTGAGCTTGCTTTCTGTATTGAACGGTGGCTTGTACTTCTCAAGCCAGTTCCTTTCAACCAACTGCGTCAGATTGTCATTAGGGTGGTATCCGTTTATGAGTATCTTTTCGCCGTCCTGCTCCACAAGACCGTAGTAATCCACGATGTAAGGGTGCTGCTCGGGCAACTGCACCCTCGCGTGCATGTTCGATTCGTATTCCAGAAGCGCCTCCGGATCTCCGAGCGCTGAAGAGATCTGTGATTTCACTTTCTTAAGAGCCACAATCTGATCCCGGAAGATTCCGACACTCACCGAGCCCATGGCCCCAGACGAGATGTCGCCGAGTATCTTCAGCTTCTTGCCTCTCACTTGACCTGGATTTTCCAAGGAATCCATTATCAATTTGAAAAGCCCGGCCATTTCGTCTCTTGTCTTGGAACTGAAGCAGCGGCTGTTTTGTTCCAGGTCCTCAGCTGCCTTCTTTTCGATGTTGGAACGATCCAAAATCGGTCTGTAGAGCTTCACCGCCTGGGCAGCCCTTGCGTGGTCGTTGAACCTGTGATCCCCGTGATAGTTTCCGAACGCGGAATAGTAGCGGTACAAAAGAAAACTCAAAGGCAGCTTGCCGTTGGCATTTTCAAAATAGGCCTGGATCAGCTCCAAGAGTTTTGCGAGAAGATCCCCGCCCCTGCGCTTTCTGCCCTTTATAACTTTTATTCGACCAGCGACCTCTTTCGGGTCGTCCAGGTCTACGTAATCGTTTTGAATTTCGTAGAAACTGCTGAAATCCATGAAGCATATGAGCCACAGATGATTCGAGATTCCTTGGATTGAATCGAGACTCTTGATACTGAGGATCAGCTGGGCCAGAATTTTTTCATGGAGGAAACCGGCGAGCAAATCTTTGTAATAACCAGAGGCGATGCGGTCTACGGAAAAGCCACAGCGGAAAAGAAACCACGCGAGCAGCGTCAAATCGTGTTCCAATTCCTCCCTTGATTGGTTCCGGAAGAATGAAAAAAACCGACTCCGCTCCGGCTCGTTATCAAGCATCAAATGATGCAACTCCAGTGCAGCCCTCCGGACCAGATCGGCCATGCGACTTACTGTGTAGTCGTGGGATTCGGATTCCTCGCGGACGAAAAAACAGGGGATAAGGGTGGTAGTCTCCTGATCCATCAGTGCATATTTTTTCTTATACTTCTCGTTGAATTCTTGAAGCTTTCGCTGCATCAAGTCTATGTCTTGGGGCCCAGGTCTCAGGTTGGACTGCGCATCCAGCCATTTCACAGCGTACAGGAACAACCTGCCCTCGTGCTCTATCTTCTGAATTTCGTTGCGGCTGTCTATGAGGACCTGTTGATCGGGAAATCGCTGCGCCTCCCTCAGGATATGGTAGAGCATCTCGTAGAAGGTGACTTCGCGTCTTTCCAACTGAGGAAGGAGATCTCTTATGACTAACAAGAGATAAGGGGCTGTATTTTTAAGGACTTTTCCTATTTGGCCTAGAGGATTGATCTCGCCCTTCTTGGCGAGTTGGGCCAATTCAGCATAGTGTTGGATTACCCGGTAAAGATCTTCCCTGAGGGACTGCGAGTCCCGTTCCATTTGCAGCGCACCCTTTGGTTGTGGGCTTCGCAGGAACCTGTTTCGTGTTCAGCGATATGCAGCAAGTTTCTTCTGCATGGCAGCGGATAGCCGATCGATATCCCTGCACATTCGGGCTGACTGTCTTTTCTGAATCGCCAAAAAGAATTAGGAACCGGTTGAACGCCTCCCATATTATGAAAACACATACCCCGCCCCAGGCCCGTGGGCATGGGGCGGGACTGCATAACTTGACGGTTTGTTGACCTACCTGTTCTTCCGTTTGGACGTAAGGCGGATAAGCTTTTTGAAATCAGGAATCCTCTTGAGTTCCCGCAACGCCTTCTCGGACATGGCCCGTTTTATAACGGCCTCTCCCCCCGCGCGCACCGCCAAATGAAGGGTGTCCAATGCTTGTTGAGAACGTCCGGTTTTCGCGTAAACCAAGGCAGCGTTGTAATGGAGCCATTCGGGCTCGAACGGCTCATTCTGGCTGAGAGCTTGCTGATAATAGCTGAGAGCTGCCTCGTAATTCCCCATTTCCATGTTGAGATAAACCAGGCGACTCATAGTGTACGGCATCAGCCCTTTGTGGCGCTGCAGAACCCCGTGAATCTTGATTGACTTCCCTTTGTTTCCCAATATCCAGTGGGCCACTGCCAGATCCGCAAGGGCGAATTGATCGTTCGGATCCTTTTCCAAACCCGTATCGAAATATTTGACGGCAAACCGCGGTTCGTGTTTTTTGTAAAGAAAGTAGTAGCCTAGATGAAAATCCACCTGCGGGTCGTTGGGATCGCTCTTGAAGGCCTGCTGGAAGAGTTGCATAGCTTCTTCTTCACGCCCCATCTCCAGGTAAAGATGAGCCAACTCAGTCAGAAACTGACTATCTGCAGGATTTATCTCCACTGCCCTGCCAAGGTAGTTCAGGGCCATTTTGTAGTCGGATTCATCAAAGTAAATGAGGCCGATGTTAAAATAGGGGTCCCCATTGCCGTCGTCGAGGCCTATGGACTCCAGAAAGTCTTTTTTCGCCTGCGTGATCTTGCCCATCTTCCAGCAGATCAGTCCTCGGTTGTTGAAGAGGTATGCGCTTCCGCTTCCGCTCAGGCGAATCGCCGTATCTATGAGATCTCGCGCCTCGTCCAGGGAATCTTCATCGTACTTGAGTAGAGCACGATCGTTCATCTCTCTCACAAGGTTTTCCCGCTCCCACTCCTTGGCTACACAATATACCTTGTCGCCACCGCGGATCTCCCTGAGGTCCGATTCTTTCAGAAGCAAGCTGAATTCATTGACTTCCATGACGTCTTCCGTAGCCGTAACTTCAACCACAAAAACGGGGACTTGCCCCTTCTTTTCCACGAAATTCAAGTAATGGAAAAACTTATCGTCGGAAAAACCATCATTTTCCCATATTTCGTCAGGATTTTCCAAAGTGAAGTCGATCCAGGCGATGAAATCCTTCTTGCCCAGATTCCAACCAGTCGGCACTATTTCGGGGAAAGCCTCGAGTATCGATTGTCGGCCAGGGAAAGCGGGAAGAAAGCTCTCGTGTTCAGCAGGCTGTGGTCCCTCAGTTAAATGAAATTCTTCCAAATCCCTTCTTGCCATCCGAAACCTCTGTAGATGAGCTTCAGTATTCCTGGGCGGTCCGCACCGTTTTCAGTCGAATATCCGTGTTAAGCTTGATCCCTTCCCAGGTACTCTCATCTCACGGCCCTCGTAAAGATTGATAAACCGCTCGCATCAAGTTTATGAAAATTTACCACGAACCTAAGGCATCGTCAATCTACGAGAACGAGCCCCGGAAATTCTCGGCGGAACGAATTCCGAATTCCCTGTCACTCTCGTTGAGCGCCGAGTTCTGCACGATCACTGCTCAGTGCGATGACCCCTGCAGCCACAATTGCAGCGGTCTCAGCACGCAGAACCCTCGGCCCCAGAGACACGTGCAGGAACCCCGAGTCTACGGCTTGTGCCTCCTCAGCGTCTTCCAGTCCCCCTTCGGGACCCACGAGGATCACGATGCCGTCATGGAGACCACCCTTGAGCGCTTCCCACATGGGTACGGCTCGGCCCGCACGGGAAAGCAACAGCAAGACCTGATCCGGTTCCAGATCTCGCAGGAATTCACTTAGAGAAGTGGGCGCTAGAACTCTCGGGACCGTTACCCTTCCACATTGGGCGGAGGCTCCGGCAACAGTGGACTCCCATCTTTCTTTTTTCTCGTGGGGCCTCCTGTTGGCACGCACGGTCAACAGCGGGACAAAGACCGATACTCCCAACTCGGTGCAATGGCGAAGGATCTCCTGCATCGGCCCCGGCCTGAGGCAGGCGAAGGCTAAGATGATGTTGACATGCTCGCCTTGGGCGGTGTCTGAATTTAAGATCAACCCACATACTGAATCGCGACCGAAACTGGTTAGCTTCACTTGGTGCTGGCTGGTTCCGTCAAATGCCGTCACCTCGTTGCCTGCCTTGAGCCGGAGCACCTTTTTCAGGTATAACGAATTCTTCTCCGAGAAAACCACTTCCCGGCCACAGACTTCCTTGTCTTGGACAAATATTCTTGGAGTCTTCAACTTGCTTATCCTGTTGCAGGGAACCTGTCATCATGAGGAACGCCGAACCTCTGCTTGAGATACAGCTCGATTCGGTCCAGTCCGGTGTTTATGTTTTCAAGGGAATTCGTGTACGAGAAGCGGATAAATCCCTCTGCGTTGTTTCCGAAATCAATGCCAGGAGCCACTCCTACCCCCGCGTCCTCAAGTATCTCGAAGGCGAACTTGTAGGAATCCAATGAAAATCGCCTGGCATCTGCGAGTACGTAGAACGCAGCGGTTGGATCTACTTTAATCTCAAATCCCATCCTTTTGAGCCGCGGAATCATTGCAAGACGACGTTGATTGAAAATCTCCTTCATTTTGGTGGTGGCGTCAGAAGAATTGGTTATTGCCTCGACCCCGGCCCACTGGACAAAGTCCGCGGGACTGATAAAGAAGTTTTGGCTCATCTTTTGGATTGGGCGCAAGTATTCCGGCAATGTTATGAGATAACCAAGACGCCAGCCAGTCATGGCGTGAAGCTTTGAAAAGCCGTTGAGAACAAACGCATTCTTGGTGAACTCCAGGATGGAATGCTCCCGGCCTTCGTACACCAAGCCATGGTATATCTCGTCGGAAATTATGGGAACCTTCAATTCTGCTAAGCATTTCATACGATCCGGTTCCATGACCGTTCCGCAGGGATTTGAAGGTGAATTGATCAATATCGCGCGTGTCCTTTTAGTTATCGCTTTTTCAACATGATCCGGATTCATCTGAAAGCCCTCGTCCGGCTCCGCAGGAACGAACACCGGGACTCCTCCCAGAAATCGGATAAAATTAGGGTAGCAGGCGTAGTGTGGGTCGGAAACAATAATCTCAGACCCTGGATCCAGGAGCGCGGCCAAAACAAGGAGTATTGCAGGCGAAGATCCCGAAGTTATCACGATGTCTTTGGGCTCCACCTCAACGCCGTAGGTACTGTTGTAATGATCTGCGACGGCTCGCCTGAGCTCGGGAATCCCTGTGCTCGGAGTATAGTGAGTCTTGCCGGCGCGCAGGGCTGCTATGCCTGCTTCGACAATGTTCGGGGGTGTATCGAAA
>JACRDE010000205.1 GCA_016212935.1 Desulfomonile tiedjei
TGTCTTTCTTGGCCAATTTGAGCATAGTGATCAGTTGGTAGGCCATCCCTCCAAAGAATACCGCAAACGCTATCCATACGAGAGGGCCACTGGCGAAGCTGTACATAGGTCATCTCCTCCGTTCATCCGAGCAGATTTTTCACAGAAAGAATCCTCCGGTAGAATCTGCCAAATTCAAGAGTCTTCAAGAGAACCTTTGACCCATTAGGACTGAATATTGGATCCCAGAGATTCTGAAATCCCATGCTAACCCTTCTGCCGTTCATTACGGTGAAGTATTCGTTATTTTGCTCAGCTTTTGCCGCGACGTTTTCTCCGTCAGGACTAAACACGGGATCCCAAATCATATCGAAGGACTCGGGCCAGGGGACGCCGTCCACGGCTATCGTCCATCTGTTGTTGTCTTTGACAACCGCAGCTATCCTCCTGGCGTCGGGACTGAAAACAGGGGGTAGAACCGCATCCCCGAAGGTTTGTTTCCACAGTTCGCCATCTAAAGCTATTGTCCAGCGGCCAAAGGTAGGGGCAACAACCGCTGCCAACAGCTTTCCGTCAGGATCCAACGTCTGATGCCAAACCTGAGCAAAAGATCTGTTCCATACAGGCTTTCCGTTAATGAGGAGCATCCATCCTTGTGGAGTGAGCCCTGGTGCTACAACGTCGTGGGTTCCCGGCACGAATGACGGTTTCCACACGGCCTTAAAATCTTCCGACCAAGGCTTTCCGTCCACTGCTATGGTCTGCCGGCTGGGATCCAGCCTTACTTCTGCGGCAACTTTCTTGCCGTCATTGCTGAACGAGCAGTCCCAAGTGTTCAAAAAGTTGGTATCCCAAACCTCCCCGTTGACCGCAAGGCTCCATATCCCTTTGCTGAACTGCCAGATGTCGCCTTCAGAAAGCGCTTCCAGTTGAACGTTCCCCGCGGTGCTCAATCCATCCGAGCTAATCTCGCAGCTTCTGATCTGAATGAATTGTCTCTCCCACTGCTCGCCGTTCAGGACGACCCCATAGCTGGCCGAATTTTTCGTGTTGGCGGCAACAGCGCTTCCGTCTGCGCTGAATCTAAGATTCCAGACGTAATCATATTTTTCTTCCCAGGGCTCGTCCTCCTGGACTACGGTCCATTCGTCGTCGTTCATGGCAATGCATGTAAGCCGGTCATCAGGACCGAATTGAAGAGACCAAATCTTTTCGAAAGTGTTTGACCAAGGCTCCCCGTTTACACAAACAGTGAAAGAGTCATCCTCGGTTTTCACGATGGCAGCGATCCTCTCCCCATCATGACTCACCACCAGTTCCTGAATCTCGGAAAACTGTTCCCGCCATTCGTCGAGGTCGGTTATGAGCTTTGACGGAATCTCCCAGTCCCAGACCCCATTCTTTATCAACTGTGCGGCTCGTTCCATCAACTCCTCCATTTCAGCGGAGACTTCTTCTATCAGGTATTTTCCGGCCCCTGGTTCGTGATGAGATTCGTCCAGTCGTTCTCCAAACGAATCAGCCTCGGTTTCAGAGAAATCACACCTTCTTCGACGACCCCAACCTTGTTATGCGAAGCCTTTAGCGGCTCGCTTCGCGTGGTCAAGGTTTTTTGCAAATTCTGCCGAAGGGAGTACAATGCTGAAGGTGCTCCCCACTCCTTCCTCACTGTCAAAAGTGATCTGCCCGCCGTGTTCCATGACGATCTTGCTCGTCACCATTAGGCCAAGCCCAGTCCCGCGGCTCCCTTTTGTAGAATAAAAGCTGGCGAAAAGTTTCCTCTTGGTCGCCTCGCTCATACCGATGCCGTTGTCAGAAACCTGGAAGAGCAAGTTTCCTTCCATATCCTGCTCGGTTCTTACAACGATGCGATGTGCCACGTCCTTGGTGTCGATTTCACAGGCGTCCATGGCATTGGCAACCAGATTTGAGAGGCAGGCGTGAATGCCGCGCTGGTCCAAAAATATCTTGAACATCCTACCCGCATCTGGGTCGAACTGTCTTTCTATGACTATGGATTTTTCGCGGGCCTTGACGTCGAACAGTGCGCATACCTCTTCCGCGAGAAGGTTTGGATCAGTCTCTTCATATTGAGGCGCTCTCTCTCTGGAGTAGCTGAGCAGATCCTTTACGAGGGCCGATATCCGGCCGATGTTGTTCTGGACCATCTTCCAGCCGCGTTGGAGCAATTGATCGTCTTTGTCTTCAAGAGCGGTCTCCAACACAAAGATGCCACCTTCCAGACCAGTTAGGATGTTCTTTATACCGTGGGCGAGACCAGCCACGGTTTGGCCGACCACGGCCAGCCGATCGGATGCCTGCTTTTCCCGTTCCAGTTGCTTGAATGTTCGAAGATCCTGGAAGAAACCGACGGCTCCGGCCGTCTTTCCTTTGTCCAGCAGAATGAACCCGGAGAAACGCACAGGTACGGGCTCGCCCTGTTTCACGGCGATGACCGTTTCTTGGGCAACTAGCCGATCCGCCCCGGACTTCTGTCCGAGGTGAGCAGCCAAAATCATTTCTATGAATTGCTTCGGAAAGTACTTCTCCAGGTCGGCATCTCCAATCACTTCTTGAGCCGGGTAACCAAAGAGGTTTTCCGCTGCAATGTTGTAAATGTTTATGCGTCCTTGGTCATCAGTCGCAACAATCCCATGAATAGAATTCTCAATCAGATTGGTTTGAAAGTCCTGGGATGCCTGGAGCGCCCTCTGAAGTCTTACTCTGTCGCCAATGTCGACGGCGATCAGCATGGCGTACAGAACCTCGCCTTTATCGTTCACAATCGGACTTGTGTAGCTCAGATAGTTGGCTTCTTCTCCCGTGACTTTTAATCCGCAGTGTTCCTTCCCGGAAACTTCTCCCTTTCGGAAAGTGACGTCAACGTGGCAATCCTCACATTTGCCGGAACGCTTTTTGAACACCTCGTAACACTTCATCCCCACTGTGCCTTTGAAAAGCGCACGCATATATGAGTTTTGGCGCACAATCTCGAAATTCTTATCAATCACACATATGAAACAAGGCACTTGCTCGAAGAGGAGCTTGTATTGTTCCCGGCTCCGAACAAGCTCGTGAGTCCGCCTTCTGATCTGGTCGCGCATAATATTGAATGCCCAAGCACACTCCCCAATCTGGTCTTGAGTCTGTATGTGTAATTTCTCGCTGAATTCCCCCATCGCTATTTTCATAGCCGCATCCCGCAATTGACTTACAGGCCGATGCACCCGAAAGGCTATGTAGAGGATTATAGTGAAAAGAACCGCTCCGAAGGTTCCGACAGCAACAACGACTGTTCTAAGTACCAGTGATCTGATATGTGAATCAAATCCCTTGAGAGACATTCCTGTGTCCAGAACTCCGAGAATTTTGTGGTCTTCGGGATGCACATGGCATGGGGCCGTATAGCAGCTCGTCTTGTTGTATATTGGGGTGATCATGCCCAGTACCCTGTGCCCGTCATGAGAATAAACTCGCGTCCTCTTGTCCGTAACTGCTTCACTGAATGGCTTGTCTTCCGAATGGCACACAAAACAGGCTTCGGCTTTCTTATCCACTTTTGAGCCCACTTCGGCCGACCGGCCGGAAAACCTGACCATACCTTCATGGTCGTAGATACGAATATCCGACACCTCTTTTAATTTGCCTATGTTGGTTATGATACCAAGAGTCGTTTCCCTGTCGTCCTGAAGCATGCTGTGGTTTGTTGCGTTTATTACTGCAGTGCTGAATCGCTCTGCTTCCCGGATCATCTGTTCGAAATAGAAGTCCTGTTGGATATCAAGGACAAAGTAAATCAAGAGTATATAAGTACTCAGGACTATGAATCCAACGCTGAGGGCCATCCTGAATCCCAGACTCTTGGAGAGGGCAGCCCACTTTTGCTTGAGCCTTTCCATCTTGGCCCTCAGTTTCCACCCAAATCGCAAACCGTTGAGATTGAGAAACCGGTAGATTAGTCTCCCAAAACCTCTTTGACCGCTTTCAAAAACTTCTCTTTGTCGATCGGCTTTTCGATATATCCCTCTGGAGCGTGTATCGATGCCTTTTCGTGAATGTATTCCTTAAATCCTTTGAAATCCCATGGATCTACAACTTCTATACCCGTCACCATTATTACGGGGACTTTCCTCAGTTGCTCATCCTTCCTCATTTCTCGATACATCTTGATCCCGGTCTTTTCCGGCATGATGAGATCGAGACAAACAAGGTCCGGTTTTTCTTCAAGGACTTTCTTCATCCCCTCTACCCCGTCGCATGCTTCGCAGACTTCGTAGCCGTTTTTTCGCAGCAAAGTGGTAAGGAAGATGATGACGTCCGGTTCATCGTCAACGACTAAGATTTTCTTGGACATGACCGGTCCCTCCTTCAGTTTCGTTGGCTCCGGTTCTCTGTGAGCGAACATCGGCAAAGGCGCTGATTTGAGCTGTTCCTGCGTATTCCGTTCTGCTTACCTCTTAGGCAAGTATCATGCCATTACCAATCGAGGTATGTGCTCATCAATTGCTCTATGTAAGTAACTGCTTTTTATGAGAAAACCGAGATAGGGTGATCGCTAGAGGTAAGGTCACGGCAATTTTAGGAAAATTTGATTCATGCAGGACATCATGGATTGCGTTTCAGGAATGAAGCGATAACGGCAACGAACGGGTTAAGTATCTGTAAAAGTGCTGTTTACAAGCTGTTTCATCATTGAAACGCTGTTTCATGGCTGAACTATTTGGCGATTCCATACTTCTCCATTTTCCTCCACAGCGTGACGCGGCTCATTCCAAGTCGCCGCGCCGCTACGCTCTTTTTCCAACTTGCGGCCTCCAGTTCCTTCACGATGAACTCCCGTTCGACCGAGTCAAGTTTTTCTTGAGTCCCGGACGATTTGCGCTCGAGGGTCGTCGGGGCGTAATTGAGAAGGCTGTGCGGCAGATCCGCGGGATGAATCAAGGCGCCTTTGGTGTGAACAAATGCGTGCTCGATAGCATTGGCCAGTTCACGGATATTACCTGGCCACTGATACGATTCCAAGATTTCCAACACTTCGTCAGCTATTCCTTGGATGCTCTTTCCCATCTGTTTGTTGAATTTTCTTATGAAGTGCGCAACAAGGAGAGGAATGTCTTCGATCCGCTCCCTCAATGGCGGGAGAGTTAGGGGGAAAACGCTGAGTCTGTAATAGAGATCGTCTCGGAAGGAGCCGTCGAGTACTTTTTTGTAGAGCTCTTTGTTCGTTGCCGTCATTATTCTGACATCCACTTTTATGTTCCTGTTGTCGCCCACCCTTTGAAATTCTCTTTCCTCGAGGACTCTTAGCAGTTTCACCTGTATTGCCTGGCTGATTTCGGCAATTTCGTCGAGAAACAACGTCCCGCCGTTCGCCAGCTCGAACTTACCCATATGACTCCGAACTGCCCCCGTGAAAGCGCCCTTTGCGTGGCCGAACAGCTCTGACTCAAGGATTCCTTCCGGAAGAGCGGAACAGTTTATAGCCACAAAAGACTTCCCTTTGCGAGGGCCGTAAAAGTGAAGCGCCCTGGCGATGAGTTCTTTTCCTGTCCCGGACTCTCCCTGTATAAGAACTGTGGTATCGGTATGAACCAATGAACCTAACACCTCGAAAACGCTTTTCATTGCTTCACTTCTGCCAACAATATGAGAATAGCCATAGTGACGCTGAAGTTCCTCTTCCATCCAATGAGCATGAGAGATGTCGCGGAATGTCTCCAGACCACCGATGATGTGGCCCTCCGCATCGTAGAGCGGCGCTGCATTTACCAGCAAATGGAGCATCTCGTTGCGCTTGTTGTGTATTGCAACCTGCACGTCATGGTAGGGACGCCCGCACGAGAGAGCACGGTCAACGGGACAGTTCTCCCTGCAAAGAGCTGCGCGAAAGACCTTGGCACATTCCATCCCAAGGACTTCTTCTCTATGGAACCCCGTTATTCTCTCTGCCGCCCGGTTCCAGGAGACTATTTTCCAGTCCTTGTCAATAGTCATGACGCCTTCTGAAATGCTATTGAGAATGGCTTGGAAAAGTTGAGTGTTTTCCATTTTTCTCTCCGTATCCTGGTGGGCTTCGATCGCCGTGGAGAGGCTGGAATTGTGCTCCGATTGAGACATGCCTAGAAAAGCAGCATTAACGGCCAAGCAGGCATCGATTTCATGATAGCCTATCGGCCTTCTTTCTGCACCTCTTTTACAGCGAGAGCCGAACCTGTGAAGTCAGTTGCAACATTCGTACCTTATTAGGGAGCCATCTTTCCAGGACAGAATGGAGTCATGAGCAGCTCCCTCTGGAAAAACGAGGGAAAGCCATATTGCTCAACTTCGATGAACTCGACGCTCGCCGTGCGGCACATGGAAAAATTGGTCCATCCCGGTGTTTGCGACCTCTTTCTTCATCGAGGAGAGAATAAACAAGGAAGAAGATTGAGCCTCAGGTGGACCTCCTTACCAGAATACGCTAAAGTACTGCGTTTGCAAGTAGCATCTTCTTCTGGATTCCACGCCGAACCTTTGGGAGAATGCTCGGGATGGATGTTGAAACCTTTCCAGAAACTTGCAGCGGAATTGATATTCCTCCGCAGAAACGACGAATTCGAGTGTCTCGCCTTGACAGGAACCTCGCTAGGCTCGCAGCACCATGGCCTCCACACTGATCTCGCATGCGGTAACATGATTCCTCGTCTGCCCAATCACCCTCCTTCTGTTGATCTTTAGCGGCAAGAGATGTCAAACATTGGAAATGTCACAGGTTACCGCACAAAAAATCGCTATGGGTGACGCCAAAATCTATATATCGTGGCGATAATGTATTAAACCAATGCTCGTGCAAAACAGTAAGAAATGACTTATACTATTTTGCATTCAAATATGTAAAATCGGGGAGGCACTTCTTGTAAGAAGTTCCCCCCAATCTTACTTCTTTGAATGCGCATTAGCATTAGTAGCAAAAGAAATTCGGTCATAATGTGCCGTGCCACGCCCCGTGTTATGGAGGGCGTCATTGACGGGAAGAGAGGTGTGATCGTGGGAGCTCACTCGGTGTCTTTGGCCGATTTACTCGCTGGAATTAAGGCGCACCCGGAAATCTCTCGGGCAGGTATGATTCTGTGCCACAACGGAATCGTGAGGGAGTCCGATCGCTCGGGCTCGAAACACGTGCGTGCTCTAAGGGTGAACGTGGATCGCTCAGCGATTGAGCGTATTCGATCCTGGGGGGAATCCCGGCCCGGGATTGTGGCGGTGGCAATCGAAGCTTTCGAAGGAGAGTTTCAAGTTGGTGACGATCTGCTGTTCGTTGTCGTGGCTGGAGACGTTCGAGAAAACGTCTTTGCTGTCACTCGTGAGATCGTCGAAAAGATCAAATCTGAGGGCGTTCACAAGACCGAGTTCTATGATGACTGATCGAGATGGTCGGATAGCATCGCAGAATCTCCGTAATCCTTGAATAGGACTCTTGCCATCTCGAATGTAGTGGCAATGCCTCGCCTGTCGATTCTTATCCGATTACGACCGAAGTGACAGCAATTGCCTATCGTCCCCGGCAATTCCTGAATTCTTCGTATGCCACCGCTCCTCATGATTGCCGGGCATACTTCTCTCTTGCGATCAGTGCGGCCCCCAAAGCTCCTACCGTATCCGGTTTCGGCGGCACCGAGATCGCTGTCTCGAACGCTTGGCTCAGCGCCCTTACTACACCACTGTTGTGGGCGACGCCCCCGGACATGGCTATAGACAGACCGTTGGACATTGGGGCTACCCGCCTGACCAGAGCCACTATCCTCGACGCAATAGCCCGATTGAGCCCGCTGACGATCTCTCTCACCTCAACGCCATCGGCAATCAGCGACACCACTTCGCTTTCGGCAAAGACGGTGCACATGCTGCTCAAGGTCACATTGCCGGAAGCCCCAAGATCCAGGTCGGCCAGTTCCTCTATGTCAACCTGGAGCGCTCGCGCCATTGCCTCGAGAAATCTCCCTGTCCCGGCCGCGCACTTGTCATTCATGGCAAAATCGATCACCTGTCCGTTGGGGTCCAGTCGTACCGCCTTACTGTCCTGACCTCCGATATCTATCAGGATTTGGGCGCCTCCAAACAGGCTCTTTATTCCTCGTGCATGGCATGTGATCTCGGTGACTGCCGCCAACCGCTTTTCCACCCTATCGCGGCCATAACCCGTTGAGACTGTAGCCCTGATCTGATCTTCAGTTATTCCCGCGAGTCTCAGCACCGCATCGGTCGCTTTGGCTATGGCTTCCCTATTGCGTGCTCCTGTGAGCACAACCGACGATGCCAGAACCCCTCCGTCATGGTCCAGGAGCACCGCATCACATGACAGGCTCCCCAGATCTACTCCCAGGTAGTACATGTCGATCCTCCCGGACTAAGCTCCGTGGGCTGTCGGATTGCTCCGCAGCATCTCCATGAATGCCTCAAGCCTAGTCCTGAGCTGTCCTTCGGCAAAGTTTCTCGTGTCCACGCAATCTACTTCCAGGTTTACCACAGGCACACCTACTTCCTTGAGGCCTGCCTGAATCAGCCCTCTCGCTCCAGTGCCTTGACGGCATCCCCAATGGCAAGGATTTACAGCCCCGTCGACCTTGTACAATTTGGACAGGCGCTGAATGTGATCGAGTCTCTGACTGATTTTACCGTTCAAAGGCGTGGTAATGGTCCGCCTAGCTATGCTTGTAAACGGATCATCCGGATCTATGGCATCCCAGGTGATGTCATTCAGCTCATCGATTACGATGGCCGCTTGATACTCTTCCTCCAGCAGCCTGATCAGCGGATGCTTGAACTGGATGCGATTCTGAAGCCACAACAGCCGTATTTTCTCATCGGGTACGCCGCTTTTTCCGTTTCGAATCATCTCCTCATATTCGTCCTTATAGGCCTGCGCTATTTCGATCCCAGCATCCGTACCCAGGAACAGGGCCATTACGATCCCGAAATTTGCAAGGCTTTGACCATTGGCTGGCGAGGGGACGTGCTGCGCAAGCCGGTAGACCTCGATCATCAATTCCCTTGCCCGGTTTGATTTCACTATGGACTCTCGCAGTCGGTCTTCGTCGATTGACCCACCGATACGATCGCTGACGAACCGCATCATATTTTTGTATTGGTCCGCGAGATACCGGACGCTCTCGGATGTGTCGGAACTGGGAACGTCGAGCACGAACAGCTCCTTCTTGAACGTACGGGCAAGGTTTTCCATCGCAGCCAGCCCCCCTGAACAAGGGCAGGTGGTCGCTATCATGATGTCCGGAACAGGCATCATTCCTTTCATAGCAGCGCCGAGAACGGCTCGATGATATCCGCACGTGTCCGCAGCAAAGCCGGCATGTTCCGACTCCTCCAGAAACATGCCCACAGTGCCCGTAGAAGCGAGCATCGCGCCCACAAATTCCACGAAACATGACGTGACATTCATGGCAGAAAGCACATCAAAGGGAGCCACCACGCCACACCACGCAACTCTGTGCTCTCCCGAGTAGAGGCGGATTCCGAGTTTTGCTATCTCAAGGGCAAATTTCTTCCGAGCGTTGGGCTGGTGCGGGTACTTGCTTATCCTGGCCTCGGTCACGGATGCGAGGCGCTGAAAATATTGCAGCATCATGGTTCATTACCTCAACATTTCCGCAAAGGCTTCGATTCTGGTTCGCTGTTGGCCTATCGAGCGCAGGGTGCAGTCCCCATCCAAGAGTAGTAACGGGAGACCCGCTTCACGCAAAGCGTCTCGAATTCCTGGAAGGCGACTCATGTACGGGTCGCAGAATTTCATGGTGTAACCGATGACTCCCTTCGCTTGGCACGCTTGGGCCTCTGCCAGCACTTCTTCGGCAATCTTGCCAGGTTGCGACGGATGAAATGTTCGAGGGCACCGAGGCCCATCGAGCAATCCGCGGGCCAAACGCCAGAAGACGTCCTCGGAATTGCCTCCCCCTATACGGTTGAATGCTCGCAAGCCTGTGCAAACGCTGTCCCCTGCTATATGAACTCCGCAGGACTCAAAATGTGCAAAAGCCTCCGGCTCCGGCAATACGTTGCCAAAAAGGTAGACCGGGACTCCGTTCTGCGCAGTAGGCCGACGTTCCGCCGCCCCCACAGCACTCCTGAGGAGTTCCATCGTTTGGCCAAGCGGTTCGGTGGCCCCTCGGTTGAAGAGACCTTGCAGGCGAGAGCTCCCGCCCACCAATGTTCCCTTTCTGGCCCGTTTGCTTATCTCTTTGAGCAGCTCCGCCATTTCGTTCATTGCATCAATGCTTGATGAAATGTCAGCCGACGTGAACGATTGTCCGCTCCATTCTTGAAGCGTTTGGGCAAGTCGCGTCAATTCTCCAGCGAAGAAAGAAACGGATGTGTCTGTCGGCGAGACGGGCAAGTCAACGAGCACGACCCCTTGCTTCGGCCTGACTGTACGCCATGCGTCCGACAATCGACGCATCGCATCGCAACAATTCATGAAGACCATTCCGTCAAGGTCTGGCAAATCCTCGTCCATTGCCCGATCCAGAATGCGTTTTGCGTGCGGGCACAGGTTGTCGTGCAGGAGTTGCCCCGCCCGGTCAGGTGAATCTCCGACTGGCAGAACTCGGTAAGGAGTGAAGCCAGCTGCGTGAATAAGGGCCGTGGGTGTGTACGAGCACGCATGGCCGACCCGATGAATTTTCCCTTGTGGCATTACGGATTCCCTTCATGTGAATTAGCGAGCACTCGCTTCAACACGTCTGTGGCCTTCAACATATCTTCCTCAGAAATGCCTTCGAACACCGTAGCCAGTACGCGATCCACTGCCCCAAGCACGGGGTTCATCACCTCTCTTCCCTTTTCCGTAAGATTTATGCGCTGAACACGCCGGTCGTTCTCATCATCTCGCCGTTCCACAAGACCGTCGCGCTCCATCCGGTCAATGAGTCCAGTCATGGTAGAAGTCTCCAGCCCGGAGCGCCTTCCCACCTCAACTACCTTGAGTCCATCTTCCTTCCAGAGAGCGAACAGCGCCCCAAGGTAAGCAGGCCTGACGTCGCCAACACCCGCTTTGGTCAAGCCTTTCTTGAGAGCCGATGTTACCATCAGTGTTACTCGGGAAACGAGGTAATAAGGACAGTTAACGGGGTCGATCACGTCTAACTCCTCGCAGCACCGGACTTCCTGTTGAACAGGATAAAACGTCTGCGTATATGGTTCATATGGATATCATTGATGCAAGTATTACTCAAACGAAATAACCTGTCAAGAAAAAACGCCCTACCCCATGAGCGTGCACTTGCATGGGGAAGCCACTGGTAAGACTGCGTGCCTACACTCCAAGGGTGTTGCTCATTCGGAGTTAACTCGATAGCCACATTAGTAATTTTTCAAACATTTCGACAAATGCGCAGCCGGGCCAAGCTCTGGCCATGTGAGATACATATGTTTTGACTGCCGGACACCCGAGGAATCGAAGGCGACCACGAATGGATGTGCTAGATTGCCGGGCGAGTTAGTATTATAGTCGATTCGGGCCAGGACAATTGAGGAACGCTGGGCAGGAGGAAGTCATGGCGCATCATGCGGTGCCATCCGGCTATGGGGCCCTCATAACCCGCTTGAATCGTTTTCCACAGGGGGCTCCGCCATCGGAGTTGTTGTATCAAATTCTGTCAATGCTATTGAGCGAGAAGGAGGCGTCACTGGTAGCTTTGCTGCCGATAAAGCCGTTTACTGCCGACAAGGCTGCGAAGGCCTGGAAACTGGACCCTAAATCGGCCCAAAACATCTTGGACCAATTGGCCGATCGGGCAATTCTGGTGGACATCGAACAAAACGGTGAGACTCTTTATTGTCTGCCTCCTCCTATGGCCGGATTCTTTGAGTTTTCCCTGATGCGCTTGCGTAACGACGTCAACCAGAAAGTCCTAAGCGAGCTGTATTACCAGTACATCAATGTTGAGGAAGACTTCATACGAGCCCTATTCGTTGATGGTGAAACCTCGCTCGGCCGGGTATTTGTACAAGAACAGGCTCTTCCGGAGCGGGTCGGCTTGCACGTGTTCGATTACGAGCGAGCCAGTGAGGTCATCCTAACGGCTAAGGGTATCGGCATCAGCATGTGCTACTGCCGCCACAAAATGGCACACATGCAACGAGCCTGCGATGCTCCTCGGGACATTTGTATGACCTTCAACACCACAGCATCGTCCCTTACGAGACACGGTTTCGCCCGATCAGTAAACACTTCGGAATGCCTTGAGTTTCTACACGCTGCCTATGAGAACAACCTGGTGCAGTTCGGCGAAAACGTTCGCAGGGGAGTGAATTTCATCTGTAACTGCTGCGGTTGCTGCTGCGAAGCCATGCTGGCTATCCGGCGATTCGGTCTAGTACACCCTATTCACTCCAACTTCATTGCGCAGATAAGTGAGGCTGAATGCACCGGATGCGATCTATGTTCCTCTGTGTGCCCAGTGGAAGCAGTGGCGCTGGAGCGACCTGACGGTTCATCCGGGGAAAAGCCGGGAACGGCCAGGGTTGATGAAAAGATGTGCCTCGGCTGCGGAGTGTGCGTTCGGAACTGCCCCGCGGGAGCACTGCGTTTGGAGCCCCGAACCGAACGAGTGCTCACTCCGTTGGACACGACGCATCGTACAGTACTTATGGCCATTGAGCGCGGCACCCTGCCGGACTTGGTTTTCGACAACCAGGTACTGCTAAGTCATCGTGCTTTGGCTGCCGTTCTCGGTGTCATTCTTAGGTTGCCTCCGTTGAAGAGGGCCATGGCGAATCGTCAGCTAAAATCCCGTTACCTTGAATCCCTTCTGAAAAGGACACCCCATTGAGGATGGCCCGGATGTCGTAAATCACTCTCTGGGACCCTTTCGATGAGATAGAGTGGTGCAAGGGTCAGTCAGGACTTGACTGGAAAAGACACAAGTGGTTCCTATCAACAATGGGCATGGTTTTGATGACCGAATTGAAACGGGCAGCGACTCATGACGACCGTATACTTGGCATCTCCTCTCGGATTCTCTCCAGAATGGAAAAGTTACAGGGACAAGATCAAAAGACGACTGGATAAGCTTGGGTGCACCGTGTTAGACCCATGGGAACAGCCATTCCGTCCTACGATTGAGGAAGCAAGCGCTATTCAAGATTGGCATGCCCGTGTCGAGGCCTTCAAAGCGATAGCCCGGCAGATCGGCAAAGCCAATGAAGACATGATACGGTCATGTGATATTGTCTTGGGCGTACTGGACGGGCCGGAGTTGGATTCAGGCGCTGTTAGTGAAATTGGTTTTGCTGCGGGGCTCGGAAAGAAATCCTACGGCCTGCGCACCGATTCCAGGGACTGCGGAGACTTTGAGGGACTTCCGTTCAACCTGCAGGTCCTTTACTGGATCGAGGCCAGCGGCGGCAGGCTGTTCAGACGGATTGAGGAAATCGCCTTCTAGGTTGTCCAGCTCCATGATCCGAAAAAGCCCATCGAGTATACCATTTTTCTATCCCGACGCCCCCGGAGATCAATCCGGACGGTGCCGTCGGGATAGACCCTTTTATACCAGTTATACCAGTTCGCATTACTCTCAAATATATTATGATTCCAGCTGCTTCACAGTTTACGGAGTAGACTCCATGCTCTTCTCCTTTGACACCCGAGAAAAGCACATTTACCGGGACGTGCCGATGCCCAGAGATTACGATGGGGACGTTTGGGGGAGATGATGTCCTCTCCCCCTGTCTTTCGCCGGGTGCAGAGCGGCTTCGTATCAAATCCGTTCACTATTGCGTTCTCTGTTGATTGCCAAGGGACTACCGACTCGTGACTGAGCCTGCGCTATCGCAAGGTAGCGGCTCGGTCCTTGAACTGTTCCCTGAGCTGGTACTTCATCACCTTCCCGGAGACGTTGACCGGTAGCGCAGCTACTATCTCCAGCAGCCGTGGGATCTTGTAATCCGCCAAACGAGTCTTTAGAAATCCCCTCAATTCTTCAATTGTAAGGTGTTGTTCAGGAGCCAATGTGGCTACGGCCATCACAGTTTCTCCCCAGGTCGGATGCGGAACGCCGATGACAACCGCCATGCTCACACTTGGATGCTCGAAGAGGGCGTCCTCAACCTCTTTGGAATATACGTTTTCCCCACCAGTAATGATCATGTCCTTTTTCCGGTCGACCAGGGTAATATACCCTTCTTCGTCCATTACGCCCAAGTCCCCCGAATGGACCCAGCCATCCTTAATGGTTTCCGCTGTGGCCTGTGGATTCTTATAGTATTCCTTCATGGTGGTCTCGCCCTTGATAACGAGTTCGCCGACTACCCCAGGTTTAGTGATTGTGTTACCTTTTTCGTCGGCCAGCCTGGTCTCCATGTTGACGATATACTTGCCGCCTGCACCAGCCTTTCGTATTTGGTCCTTGGGGTACAAAGCGATCCCTCCCGGGCCGCCCTCTGTCAGACCGCACAGGCAGAAGAAATTGCTGGTCTTGAACTTATTGATCGCCTGTCTAACAGACTCCGCTGCCATCGGTGCCGCACCATACCCAAAAAACCGTACCGAGGACAGATCGTATTCGTTAAAATTCGGAATGCTCATCATAGCCAAGTACATGATTGGAGCACCGAAGAACTGCGTAATCTTCTCCTTTTCTATTGTTGCCAACACCTGGTTGGGGATGAAGTCCTTCATGATTACGTGGGTCGCCCCCATATATGTCCCGGGATTGAGGTACAGGTTCAGCTCAGCTGAATGGAACAGTGGGGCTATGTGCAGAATACGATCGATTGGATTGAGTGCATACAGAGAACAGACGGTAGTGGTCAGCACGATCTGGTTATGATGCACCAGCACAGCCCCCTTGGGCCTCCCTGTCGTCCCCGACGTGTATATGATTTCGCTTTCGGAGTACTCGTTCACTTCAATATTGGGATCGGACGAATCGCCGGAAGCCATTATTTCTTCAATGGGATCGAATCCGGCGAACCTGCCGGGCCCGGCCGATATGAAGTGCTTAATCTTGCCCAGCCGACCTCTCATTTCTCTGACTGCCGGCTCGAAAACGTCATCAAAGATCATGCAGACGGCGTCGCAATTGTCAAAAATGTATTCAGCTTCAGGCGGGGCCAAGCGGAAGTTTACCGGCACGGCAACAGCACCGGCCTTGACAATGCCATAGAAGGCGATGACGAATAGATCCGAATTGAACATCCACATGGCCACTTTGTCACCTTGCTCAACCCCTGCCTTAATAAGAGCGTTGGCAACCGTGTTGACCCGGTCGTCCACCTCGGCCCAGGTATAGCGTTTGTCCTGATAGATGATGCCTTCCTTGTCGGGAACGGTGCGCTTATTTCGTGCGACGAGTCCTCCGAGATGCATGGTTAAACCTCCTCCTGTCTAGAATGTGAATAGCTTCCGGAATCTTGAGGGTCCTTTCACAGAACAGCACGAACTGTGAGTCATTCCGCGGACGGCGAGTCCGCTCTAGGGGCCTGTAAACTTGGCTGCAATCTTTTCGTTATATGTCCTTCTGTCAGTCTTGCTATCTATCCACTATTTGATGCGATGGGTGGTCACCATGGGACCACACGTACGGCATTGAGGGAGGTGAGTGAAGTTTACTCACCAGTCGGAACATCAACATACTTGCTGCACGCTGTCAAGTTTTTTTATGGCCACGTCCGAACTGACGTTCCGCGCCCCTAAGCTCGCGTTCCGCCTATTTAGGGCGTACTTGAGAGTAATTAGCGGATTGCAACATACTGATATTGCCAGACTTGTACGAGGCAGGTTTTTGAAGTAATGAAGGGGGACTTTTACTACGAGGTTCTCCATGGAGAGCAAGTACGGGGTTTCTGCCGATCGTATCGGCATATGATGCCAGGATGGTCTGGTGGAAAAGATCGACCGGCTTCTTCAGTGTCAAAAGGAAGTGAGTCCGGCCGGGTGGTGCTTGCCCTGATACTCGATGCACTGTCTGCAGGGAGTGCGTTGTTTCGGTTGGAGCAGTTCTTTGCGGACAAGGATTTCGAGCACCTGCTGGGCGAAGACACCCAGCATTCCAAGCTCGACGATCCCCTGGGCCGCGTCCTGGATAGACTATCCGACGCTGGGACCGACACCGTGCTCGGTAGTGTGGCGATCGGGGCCTTGAAGAGTTTTGACCTGGACACCAGTCCGCGTGCAAAAAAATTGCTATGCGTACTCAAATGAATGGATTAGTCCAAATCTAAATGCACTTTGCATTGGTTACATTTCATCACGCCCCGAAAAACCTTATTGCCGCATTCGGGACATATATAGCGTGCCTCTTCGTCTCTAATCCATTTTTCAGTACCGAACTCTCGTCGATACGGGACAGCCCGAAGAATAACCTTCTTGCCCACGGCCATGGAAAAGTTGTCAATGTGTTGACAGGGAAATTCATTGCATTGATGACATCCGGTGTATCCTTTCTCTTTCGTGCAATTCCTGATCTCGCACTGGCGGCAATGCATAAATTGTTGATCCGATAAGCAGCCACTGCACCGAATATCTGCTATTGATAGGGTTTCGCTATTAGGGAGTGTGCCTTTGCCGGGAGTTCCTCCCTTGTAGAGGTTCACCAGCCGCTCCTTTAGCTTGATGTTATTGTCGCGGTGTGCAATGTAAATGGCGCAGACACCGCAATAGAGACCGCAAGGAGAAATGAAATCGGGATTTGTCGTCATAGCTTTTGTCTCTCCTGATGTAATAATCTCGAACTATGCGGCGGTCTGCCATGCCGTAAGCATTTAGGTTTCCACTGGGGGCCTGTCGCCTAAAGCTTTGCATTCTCGGTGGGGTGCCGCCCCAAGTTCAACTCGCCCGCAAAAACTTGATTACAAGCGGGTATTCTCGGAAGCCGCCGTCGCGGGAAGCGAGTGCCGCCCTGATGGGTCCCCAGATAGCCATGACAAAAAGTGCTGCCAGGAGTGGAAATCCGATGAGGATCCAGCAGAGTAGTCCGCTTAAAACGCCATAGATCGTATAGGAAAACAGACCATTAAGAAAAATAAATCCTTGCCGGTTGACAAAGTCTGATTCTCTGTAGATCAGCCAAATGCCAATGGGAACTATATAACCGCCGTATGGTATAAGGATGCCGGCGAACGAGGACAGGTGAAGCAGCACGCCCAGATTCAGGTAGCGTTGAGTAGGTTGCAGTCCGTTCATGGCTTTCTCCATACGACAAAGATGGAATCGATGGGCACTTCGCATCATAGGTCTTTGATCGTGACTTTTCAACGGGTATCAAATGCTGTGGGTCCCTTTGGATGCACGTTCACGTTCAGGGGTTGAGTTGTGAATCTTGCGCGACATGCATGCGGACTGCCCTGGAAGTGCTTACGCCAGCACATCCCAACAATCCACAAGACCTGTGGATAAGTCGTGCTTAAACCTGTGGATAACTTTTTCAGTCGGCGCAAATCCCTCGGGATTCCCCACAATGCTCAAGCCTGGACTGCATATAACTATCTGTTATTTCGATATGTTGATTAACCCGTTGATGTTGCTTGAACGGTTTTCTAACCTAGAACGAAAGCGGCCTAATTTATAAACAGCTGTTGATAGGATGATTTTTTCACGGCCTGGAAATATGGCGTAATGTCGGTCTCTCGGGCACGGATCCGAGGAATGGTGTTTGGGGTGAAGCGTAGCGTTATCATTTTGGGTGAACCGATTAACGGCGTGTTCGGATTTCGTGTTCCTCTACACGTCATTCATGATACTATGTCCAAGCTGAAAAGATTTTTCGTCGATAGTTTCTCTGCAGATTACCACAACTTGGAGGCGCAGCGCATGGGAGAATTAGAAACAGTTTTGAAAGCAGTCGAGCGGGCGAGAAAACGAAAGAAGGCACTGAAAAATCTGATGGAAATATTGTTTGAAGAATATAAGCTGGTTAAACAGGAAATAAAGCTACACGAAGAATGTATCGAGAAATTGATGTCTGCCAAAGAATACGCGGCGTACGTTGATACTGTGGAGTTGGACCCCTCTTTGAAATTTCCCATTCCACCTGATCAGAAATCTTCCGAGAAGAAATGAATTAGCGAGAAACACAATATTTCCGGCGGTTTTGTCAAATATCGTTATTAGGGGTGGAATTGCGCGGCTACGTGTCGCCTGCGCCGTCGGATAACTTGCAAGATGGCTATTCTCACGTCTTCATAGCCTACGCCGGCATTCTACCAAAAGAATCAAAGCACTTGCGCTCTGGAATCCCGGAGTTTTTGTGTGCAATGACTGATACCAATGCTCGTTCAAAGCAGTATGAATTTGGGGAACCTTCTTTAGTAAAGAAGGTTCCCCAAGCCCTTCCAAGAAACTTTTAGCACTGCTCTGCATCTTCATTTTCCGGCGGAAAATGAAGATGCAGACAAATGCTAGAAATTCTTGGGATGGGGTTCGGGGAA
>JACRDE010000208.1 GCA_016212935.1 Desulfomonile tiedjei
CATCCCTCACGGGGTCTGGGATATTCTACCGATCCCAAAATGACCTCGGGGCCGACATATGCCGATGCCCCTTCAAACGAGGAATATGCAAGCCTTTGACAATGCCGTTTGCAGGAAATCTCCTTCGCGACAAACGGCACATCTTGACTTCGCTTCGGAGGTCTGACGAAAATCGTGACTAGTGCTGTTACTTGATTGATCCGGCATTGGCACTAGCGTACCGAATGCTCACCAATTGCATGAGCAGTTGAAACTCACTCAGGCTTCCCATCGAAATGTCGCTAATCTCAAACCCGGAAAAATGCTGGCCACTGGAATCTTTGCTCGCCCATTTGCACACTCCTTGAAACGAGAAGGAGGCTAATTCACCAAATTCGTCTCCTCCGATCACCAGGGTCTTTGTTTCGCCCTCTTCGGCCATTATGCCTCGCACTCCTACACCGTTTTCTGAGACATCTCGTACGGTCCCGATCCGGTCTGGACGGACAGAGTCGTAAACAGGTAGCTCGAAGGGAAGGCGGTATCTTTTCGAGTTCCTGGGCTTGTCTGGCACGAGTTCTGAAAAATTGGTGCAAAGCTTGTCGAAGATTTCCTTCCAGCTCATAGCTCCAGAACTTACAAGCATCATGGACACCCACCTGAGTCCTCTTGAAGAAAGCTTGTATTTGGCCAGCAGATCAGGTTTGCTCATGCCGGATCGAATATCATCTACCAGATTACTCATCCGGATGGTGTTCTTTGAGTGATTTGCTTGCTGCGCCTCTCCATTCAAGAGACCCGTGCGGTCAAGGGTGTCGATCAGGCTGGAATACGCCTTGTCGGTAAGTCCATATTTGCTTAGAATGTCAGCAATATTCGTTCCCGCTCTTATGTCTTCAACGAGCTCCCGTGCGTTGACCTGTTTCAGAAGACCAGCTGCAGCAAGTTTATTGAACAGACTCCGGAGCCCCTTCGCTGAGAGATTGTATTTTCTCATAAGGTCGGCATCATCTAGCCCCTGAGATATATCATCGAGAACTTTCTTGGCTGAGATTACCGGTTTCTTCATTTCCCCCCCTGCCGGTACGATCGCTGGTGCCGAGGGCTGCAGCGGTACAAATGCGATGATGATCGCAAAAGAACAGTAGTATGTATGCTACATCCACGCGGATTTGTAGGTCAAGGATTTAATAGCATTTCGCGTTTAATGAGATGACAACAGGAATTGCTGGCCGGGACGTCGATCTCACTCCAGCTGATGGCGGCGAGTCTCCGGAGACTGTCTCAGAACCACATGGGGTTACAGAAATGTGCCACGAAAGTCAAAAGACTCCTGGTTCCCAGGCTCAGCCTCATATGCGCTAACTCACCCGCATGTTCCCCCATTTAAACAAAAGGGGGTCGGCGAGGACTTCGAGCTTAGACATTGAAAATACCCTCAAATACCCATTTTCTGAAGGGGTGCTATGGCGACAGCCTGTGCCCTCCCAGGTGCTTGAGCCCAAGGAAATTAGCAGCAAGTTAGCGCAAACCGGGCTTGGGGAAAACCTTTTTTACACAGAGAAGGTTGCCCCCAATCTTACCGATTGGAAGGCAATTGGTGTTACTCAATTGGAAGAGCGTTGGTATTACTCATCCAGCCATTTTTCTGCAAGTGCTCGATCCATAAATGGTTTTCGGCGCGAATCGTATTCGCTCCCGACCTTCTCGCTTGATCTGTCCACAACCATCTTTGCAAAGCTGTCTTTGGCCCACACCGATGCGACTTTTTGGACCCCAGCCCTCAAGAGTTCACCCTGAACTTTCTCTGCAATGTCCGGGAGACTCAGTAGATTAAGCCTCGCAAAATCCGCTAAACAGGTGAACCCCTGCTTGAGTTGTTCACACGCCTTCCGAGTTATTGCCGGCAGAGGCTCGGACGCGGACGCATCCAGGATGTCTCCAGCAAACACGAAAAAAATCCGATTTTTCTTCTTATCAATAAAAACTTTTACCTGTGCCGTCGAACCGACTTCCTCCATTGTGTAGCCTTCCTTTCCCATAAACGTCTAGTGCAACTATAATGCTGAATGTTTCGGAAAATATGGCTCATTCTAGTCAAAACCGACTTTGCTTTCAAGAAGTATCTAGTGGTCACAAAAAGGTCTATGCGCTTCGGATATAGCGGCGATTATTTCTGATTCTTCCTGAAAAGCTCTTACATGACACAATTCGCATCAGGATGAACACCTGATAGGGCCAGTTCCCTCCATTCATCTTTATGTAGAGGTAGGAGATGGCCGGGCATACAACCAGTCTTTCCAACAAACTGACTCGCTTTTACTGGCTCGCTCCTCTTTTGACGAGAAGATCCTCTATTCGTTTGTATTTTTTCTGCCTGGCCAATTTGAGAGCCGTGTATCCATAGGCATGTTTCGAATTCAAGTCCGCTCCCCGGTCCAGCAAAAGTCTGGCGGCATCGAGATGATCGTTGGCGGATGCGGCCATAAGCGCTGTCCAGCCGTTAACGTTCTTGGCGTTCACGTCAGCACCTTTGTCCAGAAGTGCTCGAACCACTTCTGTGTGTCCCTTTGCACAGGCGAGTATCAATGGGGTGGAACCCTCGCCTTTTCTCTTCGCGTCAACGCCGGTTCCTGTTTCAAGAAGAGCTGCAACCTTGTTAGGATCGCCCATCTCGGCAGCAGTAAGCAGAGACTCGTCGTGATCTTCGGCCAGTCCGATCTGTGCCCAAGCAAAGGTGGCCGCTGCTATACACGCCGTCACTATCCACACAATTATTTCGTTCCTCCACGCAACCATTTCTTTGCCTCGGAAAAATATTAGCCGCTTAACACATCGGCTGAGTCTGGAGCTTACGGCTGCTCCACGAATGGATTCCGGGTCATACGGCAGGTACAATTACCTTCGTCACCGCTATTCCATTCGTTTATTTTCCGCTTCAGGCCTGCACGGTCCAAATCAAGATACTGCCTTACACGACCCTGCGTTATCAGCCTCATCTTGTAAGCGAAAAAAACCGCCTCCTCCAGAAGCGCGGGCGTGTAGGGCAGGCGTTCCTTCAGGAGTCCCTGACGTTCCAAAAGATTCACTATGATGTCGTAAGCTTCTCGCTGATGTTCGGTGTTTCCCTGCATCAGTCCTCCTGAGGCTGGAGAATTCATGTGATCAGAATTATTCCATTCTGGAAAATAATTCAAATAAACCGTTTTTGCAAAGAGTGTTGAAGAAATTAGCGGCATAAGCCTAGCGGCAAGAAGGGCGCCCCCTGTCTGTACTAAATGAAACTTAACTTTTCGAAATTCCTGTCGTGCCAATGCGCATTCAAAGAAGTAAATCCCTCAGAAGGGCCGATCATAGGTTTCGATGCCGGTGCCACCTGATGCGGAGCCTCTGCTCGTCATTCCTGCGGAAGGAGGAATCCAGGCTTTTCAACATCTTCTCGACCCCGTTCGCCGGGGTGACGAGGCGGTCTCGTCGGATTCTGATTAAATCAATGGCGAGAGCGGCCATTTCCCGCAAGATGAGAGGCAACGATCGGTATTATCGATCCGGTGCTCGCAATATGGTAAAAGACTATGAGTGGGAAAATGTGCGAGCTGGATGGCAAGTCGCATTTGTTAAATCACCACAAAAGGACTTGACCGTAAGCCACAGAATTGATAATGCAATTCTAAGGTTTCAGGAGGCATAAATGGGCGACGACCGAACCATCTGCATCATATGCGCGTGGAGACAAACATGCAACAAGAAATTCTCCATGGACGGGGCCACCACCACGCGATGCCCTGATTACACCAGAGATGTCACTCTTCGAAACCCTGAACCGGATCAGAAAACGGAACGGGAAGAAAAGGAATCGGAATGAGCAATCCGTGCTCATGCGGCGATGAAGGCATAAAGCTATTTTGAGGTAAATTCTGAATGAAAGAGGTTATTAGAAATCTGGTCCTGGAGGCTGTCAAAAGAGCTGTATCGCGAAATGTGATAAACCTCCCGGAACTGGAATCCATCAATATAGAAGTCTCGAGAAGCAAAGACCCTAAATTCGGCGATTACGCCACTAATGCGGCTCTGGTGCTATCGGGGTCCGCGAGGCTCAAGCCGCGGGAACTAGCAGCAATCATAAGCGAAAACCTCCCGGAGGACGCGAAAGTGCTGACCAAAACGGAAATCGCGGGTCCAGGATTCGTAAATTTTTTTCTGGCGCGGGAAGTGTGGCACGGCGTCCTGTCGCGAATTCACACTGACAAAGAAAGTTACGGAGGTTCGGAAAGACGCACATACCCCAGGGTGCTCCTGGAGTTCGTGAGTGCGAATCCCACAGGTCCGCTCCATGTGGGACACGGCAGAGGAGCAGCAGTGGGCGACACCCTGGCAAGACTGCTCAAGAAATGCGGATATGAACTTCACACCGAGTACTACGTGAACGATGCAGGAAATCAGATGAAAATACTCGGAAGATCCCTGTACATCCGCTACAGGCAGCTTCTGGGAGAACAACTCGAGTTTCCTGACAATCACTATCAGGGAGACTACATAATTGACCTGGCTCGAGAACTCAGAGGAGCCCCACTTGGTGAAAAACTACTGGCCATGCCCGAAGACGATGCGATCGAGGCGGCTTCAGAATATGCGCGTTCGAGAATTCTTGACGGTATCAAGGACGATCTAGGCTATTTTGGTGTTGCGTACGACAACTACTTTAGTGAAAGAACCCTTCATGAAAGCGGTGCGATAGCCTCCACGCTCGATGAACTCCGACGCAAAGGAAAGGCCGAAGAGAACGAAGGCGCCCTTTGGTTCGCAATGAATGATCAACAGGACGAAAAGGACCGGGTACTCGTCAGGGCCACCGGCGAACCGACCTATTTCGCTGCGGACGCTGCGTATCATCAAGACAAGCTGAGGCGGGGGTACAACCTGCTTGTAGATATCTGGGGTTCTGATCATCACGGTTACGTGCCTCGTGTCCGCGCGGCCGTGGAGGCCCTTGACTATTCGCCGGACGCTCTACGGGTATTGCTCGTGCAGTTCGTGAATCTTGTCAGGGAGGGTCAGAAGATCGCCATGTCCACGAGGTCCGGAGACTTCATCACCCTGCGAGAGGTCTTGGACGAGGTCGGACCGGACGCTGCTCGGTTCTTTTTCCTGACGAAGCGCTCGGACAGCCATCTCGATTTCGACCTCGACCTGGCGAAAAAACAGTCTCGGGAAAACCCGGTTTACTATGTGCAGTACATGCACGCGCGTATTGCAAGCATTTTCAGAATTGCTGATGAACGCAACATTGACACTGATATGACGAACCCCGATCTGACCTTGCTGTCGCTCCCGGAAGAACAGAGACTAATGAAGCATCTCGCTGATTTTCCGGACATGCTGGCCGAGGCGGCGGAATCCCTTGAGCCGCACAGGATCACGTTTTATCTGATGGACCTGGCCGATCTGTTCCACGCTTACTATCACGATAACAGGGTGCTCGTTGAAGAAACCGGACTTAAGAAGGCGAGACTGTTCCTGGTAGAAGCAATCCGCCAGGTGGTTGCAAACGGATTGCAGATCCTTGGAGTGACCGCGCCGGAGAGAATGTGAAACCGCTTTCTATTATGCGAAAAATGGTCTCTGGTAAGAAGCGGCCTATCAAGGTAAGCCCCGCTGCTCAGAATGCCGCGGTGAAACTTGCCGGTCCCAAGAGCCCGAAGAAAAAGCCATTTTCACGGCTAACGGAATTTTTTCGTCAGAAGCGGAAGTCGAGGTCCGCTCCCCCGCCGCCTCTGAAACCTGAGGGAGAGGGTACCAAGCCGAAGAACGGCTGGCTTGCTCTTGGGGTCATGGGCGCGGCGTTAATCGCCGGAGTGCTCGCTGTAGCAGATTTCAAACTGATCCGCGACCCCACCGTATTCGGAAAAGCTTTTGGCACAGGGAGACAGCGGGCAGAAAGCTTGGAACCAGCAGCAGCCGCAACGGGGTCGTCGGGCGCTCTAGACAGCAAGGCAGCCCACGAGAGGCCGGAGGTTACATTTTATCAGAAGCTCACATCTCAGGATGAGCAAAAAACTATGGGGACCGGAAATAATTGCCAGATTCAGGAAACTGACATCACCGATAAACGAGCTGCCAAGAGCCACTCTGCTGCTAATCCCGAAAAATCCGAAGACCCTAGAACCAGGATGCAACCGGAAAAAACCTCCACAGCAGGCCAACCACCCCTTCAGCCGGCAATCGGTCCCATCAAGTACACGGTGCAGGTGGGAGCTTTCTCGCATCCCTCTATCGCCCAGGAATGGGCGATCAAATGGAAGTCACGCGGATACGACGCATACCTGAAACCAGTGGCAAGACCCAACACCGGCATAATTTACCGTTTGTACCTGGGAAATTTCGCCTCCGAAAAACAAGCCGATGAACTGGTCAAACACCTCAAGGCCAAAGAGGGGATCAGCGCACTTCGACTGGCTGTTCGCAATTAGCACGCGCCTGCACCCTTTCTCATACTAATGCGCATTCAAAGGAGTAAGATTGGGGGGACCTTCTTTAAAGACGGTCCCCCCAATCTTACTCCTTTGATGCGAACCTGTTTCACGCGGCGGTGCCGCATGTATTTACATTGGAGCGGTGGTAGCCCGTAAGCAGTTCTGCCACACATGTACGACCTAAATTCAGGGCTTCGGTAATCGCCGTGTTTCCCTGATGGTCCTTGTGATTTACGTCTGTTCCGTAATTCAGAAGGACTCTAACCACATCCAAGTGACCGGATGATGCTGCCAACATCAAGGCAGTTTTCCCCTTCTTGTCTTTGGCTTCCAGGTCAGCGCCTCGGCTCAGAAGAAGCTCGACAGTCTTTCGGCATCCAGCCAGCGAAGCTTCCATCAGCGGCGTTTTTCCATACGTGTTGGTTTCATGGACTCTGGCCCCCGCTTCCAAGAGCGTTTCAACGGTTTCCGGATCCCCGGTAATGGACGCTGCAATGAGTGGCGTAGTTCCGTGAACGTTTCTCGTGTTCACATGAGCGCCTCTATCAAGAAGCATTTTCACCATTTCCCGGTGACCCGCAAAAGAAGCCTCGAGAAGTGCCGTCCGGTCATCATTGTCCTTGGCGTCGACCTCAGCGCCATTGTCGAGCAGATCCATGGCAATCTCGAAATGGCCTGCCAGACAGGCAAAGATCAGAGCGGTCGCGCCGAGAAGTCCTTCTCTGGCCCTGACGTCTGCTCCCCTTTCCAGCAGCAGCTTCACCACCCGAGAATGACCCCAGAGCGAAGCCTGGATAAGGGCGGTCGAACCATTTTTCGCAGTCTGATTAACATCAACCCCATTCTTAGCAAGTAGCTTCATGACTTCGACCTTTCCTTCGGTACATGCCCACATGAAAGCGGTCTTTTCATCTTCATCTCTGGATTCAATCGGCGCTCCCTCGCATAGAAGCCGCATCACGCCTGCAACATTGCCGGAGCGCGCGGCCTCAATCAACTCAACTCCATTGCGAGAGTTGCGCAGATCTCCGGAAGTAATTGATTCTCCAAAGTTTTTCATGGTTATTCCTCTAACCGTTCACTTTACTATTGATCTTAGCTGAGAGCATTTTTGTTCAGAAACGTTAGATAGCAATTAACGTTTTAAGAAATATCGATTAGGTCACTGATTTTAGCCGAAAAATGGCGCAATGCTAATTAACTGGTAACATAACTGGTGCTTAAGATTGGATCAATTTCAGACGCGCACATGGGAGCCCAAAACACGATGCTTCGCATGAGATCAAAAACACATGAATTGAGAAACGAGATTATTTCCATCGAAAGGATACGGGAGGTTCTAGGAATTCCCCGCTCGAGGGAATCAGGCTTTATTGAGTCCATACCCTTTTCAGAGAACGATGCTACTGCCGGATCTGAAACCGAGCTTCAAGCTGCTGTAGTCGGCAGTAGGGAGTGCGTAGATCTCCCAAAAGTAATAGAAGGCTCAAACTACTTCGCAAACGTGGTGAAGAGAGCGGCAGCCGGAGACACTTCCAATCGGGTTGTCACTGATCTTGAACGCTACATCGAGGGAAACACAGAAGGCATATGGGAGAACAGTTGGGTCAGGTTTCCCAAGTCCAGGCTGAGTGCTTATGCCAGACAAATCTTCGATTCGGACATGCTGTTGGACAAAAAGAACCCAGGCGGTCACTTGAGAGCCGATGCGAGCAAATTCATGCTCACTCAACGCGGCGAAGACATTCTCCGCGTGCCGATAAGCTATCTCATTAAATTGTCTCTTGCGAATTTGATTGGCTCCCAAACGGATCTTCCGGAATTGATCCGTTGCACCGGAACCCGGTTACTGGGTCACTTTCTAAATGACAATACGTCTCCCGAGACTTTCTCTTTCCACGTGGTGCCCCTTAAACACGAGACGGGCTTCGGGCGTGGAATTGCCAAGGAAACATCAAAGAGATACCTCCTGACACAGCTCCTGATCATGTATGCTAACGAAAGTTTCTCTCTCACTGAAAGCGGCCAAAAGGCCTTCTTGTATTTTTCGCCGCACCCTCCTATTCGGCAGAAGAGACTGAATGAATGTATTTCAGATTCCTTTTACAGGGAACTATTTATGAGCCCGTGCCTGTCCGGGTGGGACAACGGCCAGGACAAGCACGCTTATATGTGCCTCTGCCATCAGGTGCTGAGCAGAAGCCAACTCAATGCAGTAGCCAAGCTCAAAGACGCAGGTATCATTGTTAGAAACCTGGCAGTACTGCCCAATACTTCCAACATAAGTCTCGCGAACAACGGAACTCATATAAGCCTTGGCAGCTCAAAGCTCACTCATCATTTGGCAGACGAAGGCTCGGGACTAACGTCCGCCCATGAGAAATTCATGGGAGACCTGGTAATAAAGATTGTGGAACACTTTCTCCCACTATTCGTGGGAACGTACAGCGCTGCGCCTTACAGGCTGGGATTCTCGGACTTTCATCCGGAGAAAGTGCTGGGTTTCTTACCTCATGAATTGGACTACACGCACCTGAGGATGATATGGCGACGTTGGAAAAAGAAAGCTAATTTGAAGGTATTTGGCC
>JACRDE010000209.1 GCA_016212935.1 Desulfomonile tiedjei
ATTGTCCGACCTCGAAAGGCTCTCAGAAATCAAAAGCCTCGAGGAGATCTCACACACAGACAGGAACATCCGCACAGCAGTTGACGCCATGTTCAGGAGGTGTCTGTCGCTAAGGGCAAGCGATGTCCACATTGAACCAAAGCGCACCAAGAGCGTTATACGAATGCGGATAGACGGGATGCTGCACGATGTGGATTGGATTCCCAGTGCTCTGCATCAAGCTTTTACCTCGCGCATAAAGGCAATGTCCCAAATGGACATAGCAGAAAAGCGCAGACCTCAGGACGGACGAATAAAGATCGATACAAAGAAATACGAGGTTGAGATCCGTGTTTCCACCGTGCCAACGGCTTTCGGGGAAAAGACTGTCTGTAGAATACAGGACCCGGAACTGCTATTCATGGACCTGGAGGACCTGGGATTCAACCCGTTCGACCTGACCATATTCCAGAGCTTGGTAAACAGGCCTTTCGGTATAATCCTGGTGACAGGCCCCACCGGGTCAGGGAAGACCACCACCCTGTACTCCGCCATGAAAATCCTCGCCACAGCCGAGAGGAACATCACCACCATAGAGGACCCGGTGGAAATGGTTTACGAGCGGTTCAACCAGATCTCCGTGAACCCTGCCGTCAGCATGCTCCACAATCCGGAAGAAAAAATGACCTTCGGACCTATGTTGCGGCACGTGATGAGACAAGACCCGGATGTGATCATGATCGGTGAGATCAGGGATGAAGAAACAGCGTCGCTTGCCGTCCAGGCAGCGTTAACGGGCCATCTTGTTTTCACGACCCTCCACACTAATGATGCTTTGAGTGCGATCAACCGAATGCTTGACCTTAGGGTCCCCAGTTTCCTTCTGGCGAGCACCGTCGTAGGCATGTTGGCTCAGAGGCTTATGCGTAAAGTCTGCCCGTACTGTCGCCAGGATTATTCGGTCAGTATCAAGGATCTCAACAAGCGAGGGTTCAGTTTTGAAGGGCCGGAAAAAATTCTTCTAAAACGGGGTGCAGGTTGCCACGAGTGTCGGGACACCGGCTATTTTAAGAGAGAGAGTGTCTATGAAGTCGTGGCCGTGGACGATGACTTTGCAAAACTAGTTACTGACGAACCGGACATGTTGGCACTGAAAGAAATGGTGCGAAAGAAAAAATTCAACACATTATGGGAGAATGCGATCCGAAAAATGCTTCACGGAATAACGACCCCGGAAGAAGTCCTACGCGTGGCCCAGTCTGATCCGCACTTCAGAGAACCGATACACCTACGCAAGACCGTAGGCTGGGCGGAGTAGGGTTTCCGTATGGGCGATCGTTTCATACGCTTCCGGCCTTTTGGTCGCGAGGAATTTCGGACCAGAAAAACGTCGTGGCCACTTCACATAGTTTTGTTTCTGTTGACTGCTGTCACCACCACCATTGCGGGTGCCACCATTTTCGTGAACAAGTCGTTTGATGGGTGGCTGCTTTTTGTACTACGGGGTTTCTATTTTTCGGTTCCATTGATGTCTATTCTGCTTGTTCATGAGATGGGACACTATCTCGTGGCGAGGCGGCGCCTTCTGGACGTTACACCGCCATACTTCATCCCTGCGATCCCACCGCTAGGAACTTTCGGCGCATTCATAAAGATTCGGTCCGCCATAACCAATCTAAGGGTTCTTGTGGAAGTAGGAGCTTCGGGCCCGATAGCCGGAGCGATAGTGGCGATTCCGTTGCTTTTCGTGGGGCTTTGCTTGTCTGAAATTCATCCTGAAACTTCGTCGAATGCGCCTGGGTTTTCGTTTGGGTCTTCGGTAATTCTGGAGTTGATGTGCCTCATCAGGTTCGGGGAGTTTTCCACCAGTGCAACGATCATCATGCATCCGACCGCCGTGGCCGCCTGGTTCGGGCTTTTTGTCACAGCGATGAATTTGCTTCCGATCGGTCAGCTGGACGGAGGGCACGTCATCTATGCGTTATTTGGGCCGCGAGGAGCCCAGATGGTTTCTTTTGTGGTTTTCTGTTGCTTGATACCGATGGGTATACTTCTTTGGCCCGGCTGGTTGGTTTTTGGGATCTTGGTGCTCTTTTTGGGCTTGAGACATCCTCCGCCTCTGGATGCATATACTCCGTTGGACCGCACAGGCAGAATTGTGGGATGGACGGCAGTGATACTGTTTGTTTTGACTTTTATTCCTGTTCCGGTAAGCATTATTGAATAGATGGGCAAGCAACTGACGGAATTTAGAAGTCAGGCATGTTGACATCCGCGGGCGATTTGGTCTATTTTCGACATCGTCCTCGCTTGGGCGCCGGGGTAGCTCAGTGGCCAGAGCAGATGATTCGTAATCATCAGGTCGTGGGTTCGACTCCCATCCCCGGCTCCAAAATCTTCAAAGAAGTCGCCAAGATAGCTCAACCGACTTGGCGAAGTTTCTTTCTCAGGATGACCACTGTGTCACTGGTGTGTCCTTCCTGAGTGCATACCCTATTCGCCGCAGCAATAAGGTTTTCAAGTTCCGGCCTGGAATAGTGAGTTGTGATTCGATTCGACTTATGGCCAAGCAAATCTTGGCGGTCCTCGAAGGATACACCGGCCGCCCTGAGTCTTCGGCCGAAGGTGTGCTTCAGGTCGTGGACCCTCACATGGGGAAGGCTTGCCCGGCCCCGCGCTTCTCTCCATGCCTTCGTGTTCATGCCGCCGACGGGTTTTCCTCGATAAGTAAAAACATATTCAGGATGCCGGCCGCGCATTTCTTCAATGACTCCCTTTGCCACTCGATTGAGGATCACGAGCCGATCTTGTGTGTTCTTCACTTTGTGAGCAGGGATGATAAACACGCTGGTATTCATCTCCGGAATCGTTTCTTCCCATTCCCATTGAAGGCCGCACACCTCTTGGTCTCGACAGCCAGTATTCACCTTGAAAAGCGCCATTTTCGCCAAATGCTCGGGTAACTCAGCGAATAGTCGCACCTGCTCTTCTGGTGAAATAGGGAAGGGCTCTTTCTTGTCATCCTCCCTCAGAAGCTTAATCTTTGGTGCATGGGCGAGCCATGTCATACCGTATTCGTCCATCCATTCAGAAGCCGCAAGGTTCAAGATGTGACGAACTACCTGCAAAGCATAGTTTATAGTGCGCTTCTTTGTAGGCCGCTGCTCTGTCTCGCCACTCTCTGGCTTCCTTGACTCCTGGGTTTTCCTGGCCTCAATGAATGGTTGCAACGTCCCCATGTGAATCGCTTCTAGTGGTGCGTCACCGATGAAGGGATCCAGCAGTTCCAGTTGGATTTTCTCGATTCGCAGGCTTGATTTGTTTGATTCGTTCAGATACTTCGTCGCGGCTTCCCGGAAAGTCCTCTTGGGCCTGATTCCATAGAAGGCCGCATTGCGAGTCTCTTCTATTCGGTGAGTCAGGTATCTTTCCGCTTCCGCGAGGATGCTCGTTCAGGTGCTTTCTCGAATTCTTTTACCTGCGATTGTCTTTTGGATATGCCAAACACCCCCTCGCTTAATGAGTCCTGGCGGGACCTTTTGCCCCATGATGTTCCTCCTTTCATAGTCTTGCCAGGACGACCGTTCCGGGTAACATAATCGTCGGCCCACGCGTCCAAGTCAAGACGGTCGAATGCGATTCCGTGATTACCTGTGGGAATTTCCGTGAGGTATGGACGCACTTCGGCGTTGAACCGGTTCTTGTCCATTCCGAGATAATGGGGAGCTTCACGAAGACGGATAAATCGAGGCAGGATGATACAGTCAGATTTTCGCTCGCAATCACTTTTTACATGGTCCACGTTCCCCTTCCTGCTTTTACTTGCCGCTAGGCTGCGCAACGAAAGTCGCGCCACGGACCGCAACGTAGGTCAAAAACAGTCAGTTACAACTGACTGTTTCGACATCCGTCAGGGCCACTCCTCCAATTTTGGTCTTGGGGGGCCTTCGCTATGCGCGACAGAAACGAGATAGTCAATAAATATTTCATCTGTCGTTTTCCGTTTAACTTCAGATTCTGGAATCTGAAGTCCCGACTTCTCCAAATTGGGAATCCGGATTCCCAATTTTTTCACCTATCGCCTCTCGCTCGTGGATGGCCGTTATGACGCCGAAACACCAGCTTTACAGAATTCTGTAAAGCTGAGTGAAGGTCTCCTAGCGCTGGGGGTGGCCGATAAAAAAACCAGAGTATGGACTCTGGTTTTTTAGTCCCTCCGCGGCGCGTGTGGGTAGGACGCTGAACATCAATGTTCAGGTTTTTAGTCGTTCCTCCTCACGAGGGATGAACCGAAATTCCGGATCTGTTTCCGGATTTTCCACCTGCAGAAGTTTCAGCGCGCTGAGCTGGCGCTGAGGCTGGAAGAGATCGTGAGGGAAGTGGCGAGAGAAAGGCTAGAAGCTACATAAGGCCGATTGAACGGAAGAAATCCAGACGGGTCTCCTGTAATTCTGGTTTTGCCGAATTCGGCAAAGCCAGAAAATACTTCTCAGCCTGATGAACCACTCCACGAGACCGTCGATGAACCCCCCGATTACGACACCGAATGCCCGTACAATTCATCAACCGAATGTGGATATTGTGGCAACGCTGCAGACCCTTGTCCATACGCTGTAGATCCTGACTATCCTCCGGCAAAGACACCAAGGCGAAAAGGAATAAGAGGATATTTGACCAGTGGATGGCCTGCTATACACAGGAAGAAATCGCCGAGACAGAGGGAATTCACCAGACGGCAATCGGAGATATTTTAAGGGAAATGGCAGAATTACCAGAACCCTTAAAATTATTGGCCAACCACCAGACCGAATTCGATCAACCTCTATATAACATCTGGAAGTTCAAGAATAAAAGCAATACCGTCTCACATTTCGGCAACTCTGAAGTCACCATCGTCGATAACCTACTTCCCAAATACGCCAAGCCGTTCGATATAGTGGTCGATCCGTTCGCAGGGAGTGGATCCACAATAGATGTCTGCAAGAAACGATAAAGACGATACTGGGTAAGCGATTTGACAAACTAAGATTTTAGACCTATATTGCATATGAACCTTAACTTGTGTTTCTCCAGTCGACCTCGCGTCAAGGACCACGGGCGTCATGCAAGGATTAAGATCCTGGGACATAGGCACCGTGTCGAGGACTTCACACCGTAATATTTCCGGTTCATCCCCGTTCACAAACAGCCCTTGTTCGTAACCGTAGACGCACGCTCGTAAATGTGTCGGGTGTGCCCCTTTTCTCAAGGAGTGAGAGAATGAGTATTAAGATTTATGTTGGAAACCTGTCTTTCGATTCAAGCGAGGCCGACCTCAACGGCTTGTTCACCACGTACGGGGAAGTAGTATCCGCAAAGGTTATCAGTGACCAGTTCACCGGCCGATCCAGGGGATTCGGATTCATCGAAATGGCCAACCGCGAAGAAGGTCTTAAGGCGATCCAGGCATTGGATTCTAAAGATCTCGGCGGCAGGACCCTGAAAGTGAACGAGGCCAAACCCAAGACCGACTCTCGGGGGGGCGGCGGCGGACGTGGCGGCGGCGGAGGATCCCGCTGGTAATCGGTTGTTTGCAAATTAGCAAGATCAGGTAAGGCTAACCACAGCGAAGCTCTTGCCTGATCACCGCCGAGAATAAGGATGTGCAAGATTTCCAATTTGGAGGTCTTGTACACCCGTACTCCGGAAGAAAGCGATCAGAATCCCAAGCCAAAACGTGGAGTGGACTCAGCGCCTCCTTTGCCAGGCAACACACTTGACAGGTTTCACCCTCCCAGTTTATGTATAGATTCTCACAATTGAAAAATCTACTGGGGGAGTCATGAAAAACCTAACCATTGACTCACGAATGCTAAGAAAATTGCTCGCCCTCTATTTTGCTCCTCGTGTCATAGATGAATCCGAGCTCAAAGAATTGATCGAAGATCTAGAAAGAGACGGCGTTTCTCCTATGGATATCGTGGAAAGCTGCGAATCCGTGCTTCCCTCATTGGCCACCCCTGAGAACGTGATCTCAAGAATATTCGGTCAGTCGGCGGCAGGTAACAAGCTGAGTCAATGCGAAGCACTCCGTCTTGTCCTGAAGCTCAACGGGAAGGTCTCTCACGACAGCAATATGACAAAAGCCCGAAAGGTCTATCCGAGCAGCCCTTGACAGACTCACGCCTGGATTGTCCTGCGCGACGACATTATCAACGGAATAGCGAACCAGCTGCGCGAATCAGGCGTGTTCCACAAGAAATACGCGCTGCATGTGAGCCTGATCGACGGGGAAATCGGAATAACCGGCAGGTAATGTGCAGCCGACCAATTATACCCTCTGGCATTGTTTAGCAGTACAACGAATACGCTTCGGATACTCTCTGGCCTCTTTTTCTACGGTTTCAACCGTCACACCAGGAAATTTGGTCTGCAGTGCTTTGGCCAACGTGGAAAAAAGCTTCTTTCCTTTTTCTGGAAGCTCTCCGAGAATGTCTTCAACCGCAATGGACGATTGTTTATTGTCAGGCTCTTGCTTTTCTGAACCATTGTCTTTTGGGACAGCGACCCAGAACATACCAGAGCCTTCAATAAGTTGCTCAGCCATCTCCGTGCAAGAAGGGGTCATAAAAACTCAATCAGGTTAACTGAGTCTGATAACAGTGTGATGCTCGCCAAGGAAGGGTAAGATGGTATCATTCTTGCAAAACTTTCACGTGGTACAAACTGGCCATGCCAAAAGGTTTGGCCGGCAACCGAAACACCCTACGGAGGAGACGCAACTGTGACACACAAGCGACGGCTGGGGCGAGGCGTGTGCGTTGTGGGAGTGGGAATGTCCAGGTTTGGGATGTTCACGGAGAGGGACAGCAAGGACCTCTTTGTCGAGGCGTTCCATAACATGACGGACTCAGTGGACAAAGGCCTTGCTCCCGATGATATCGATGCGCTGTACGTCGGAAACTTTTCGAATGATTTTTTCGTGCACCAGGCTCATTGGGGCCCGATCATTGCCGATGTGCTCGGCCATGTACCCAAGCCTGCTACAAGGACCGAGGGGGCCTGTGCGTCAAGTGCACTGGCGTTCAGGGAAGGCGTATTCTCCATCGCTTCAGGATTCTACGATATTGTCCTGGTGGGCGGTGTCGAAGAAATGTCCAAACGAACCACAGCGGAGGTGGCGGAGGGACTCGCTCTCGCAACGGTGCCGTATGAGGGGCGAGCCGGCTTCACCTTTCCCGGGGTATTCGGCGCGGTGGCCACAGCGTACTTTGACCGGTACGGCGCTACCCGTGAGAGTCTCATGAACGTCACCATCAAGAGCCACAACAACGCGGCGC
>JACRDE010000207.1 GCA_016212935.1 Desulfomonile tiedjei
AAGCCGAGGCCAGTACGCCCTCATCGACCTAGACGGCCAGCCGCCGGCTAGGCTGGGAAAGGTTTAAGGCTGGGCTTGGCCACCTTAATGCTCCCATAAAGGGGCCTGGGAGCTGGTCTTTGAAGTTCTTCGGTGCTCATGGACTCCACGACCACTTTTCTCCTGGAAGATCGTTCAACAATTCTGCGTGCGAAGTCGCACCAAGTCGTCAGGCCTGAATTTGTAACGTGAAATGTTCCCCTTCCGCGCATACCGACCAGCTTCACCAGCGCGTCGGCCAGGTCCGGCGCGTAAGTGGGGGAGCCGTACTGATCGTTGACAATTCTGAGGACGTCATTGCTTTGTGCGAGTCGCATTATGGTATCTACAAAATTCTTTCCGTGCAATCCGTATAGCCACTGAGTCCTAACTATGCAGTGATTTTCCGGAATTATCTCTCGGACCCGTTTTTCTCCATCGGCCTTGGATTGTCCGTAAACCCCGAGGGGATTCATAGAGTCGTCTTCCTTGTAAGGTATTCCCTTGGTCCCATCGAACACATAATCCGTGCTTACGTGAACAAGCACAGAGCCGTTGTCTGCAGCTGCTCTGGCCAAGTTCTCCGGCCCCAGTGCGTTCACGCGATGTGCTGCATCTGCCTTTGACTCGCAGCCGTCCACATCTGTAAATGCGGAAGCGTTGATGACTATTGACGGTCTGTGATTTGCGAAGGTTTCAATGACAGCCTCTGAGGAGGTCACGTCCATCTCATCCACATCAACCGGAACGGTCCAAGTCCCAGACTCAGTAAGAATTCTCATGAGTTCAGTTCCAAGCATTCCCTTGTAACCAACTAATAACAGAGGTTTGTCCATTGTGTTCACTCCGCCTCACAAACTTGGCTGTTGAAATTACTCTTCCTTTTAAATATGATCAACCTGAGGCTGTGCGGATGACCCATTCGCGACTGAGCTTTTTCAGTCCCAGAACCTTTTTACCACATGAACGCACTATTTGCGAAACATGCACTAGCGCGGTAGTTGCTTCTGATCGGGCTCAAGGATCGTCATGGAAATGATTTTCAGAACAGCGGCGAAAAAGGATTTTGCCGCCTTGAAAAAGGTATTTCGCCCATGGACCGACAGCGATCCCAATATAAGCGATTTCCTGGAAGCTGCTTTCTCGAGCGACGAGACAAGAGGCTTCAGATGCGAGCTTGTCGAAGTTGGGAAAACCATTCGCGCCGCTTCCCTATGGTGTAGCGACGATGCCGATCAAATACGTTTGGCTGCTCTCGGAAGCGGTCCGGGGGCTTCTGAGCTTCAGGCCGATGAACGGCTCATGAGGGAACTGATCCTTCAATGGTCGGATGCAGGCGTCAAGAAAGTCACCGCACGAATTCCCCAAAGTCTTGCCTCCACGGTTATCGGTAGCCTCAAGACCTGCGGATTCATTTTGGAAGGGGTTTCCTCGCACTGCGGCTTGGCTGAAGGCCCTGACGTCCGTATGTGCAAGCATTTCCTTCACAGTTCCGTCTCACATACTCGGGTAATGGAATTCCTTCAGGAAATACTCCTGTCACTGGGTTATGAGGTGAGGCCTGAAGGTGAAGGTTTCGGTTACAGAATAAAGACGGATTATAGACTTCCTTTCATTTTCAGCTCGTGGCACAGGATCACGCGGAGCGGGCCAGACATAATAATCCATCCCCCTGCCAGGATATTGGAGCTCCACGAACTGGAGACTCTGTTTTTTCCCCTTACTATAAGGTCCAAGCGTGACAAGCCCCTGCTGCTGCCAATGGAGAAGAAACGCGCAGCGTCTCTGATAGACTTGCCTCCGACGAATTCTCAACAGAACACGCTATTCGATTCCAGAACCCTCAATGAGCACAGGACGATTCATCTGAACAACCTGACTTACAGCTATCCAACCGGAATTCAGAGTATGCGAAAAGGGCTGCCCGTTTTATTCTACGTCAACAGGATCGGAGCGGTAGGGTCCGGGCGCATCGAAGAATGGTTCCTGGATGAACCTAAGAACCTTTACAATAGACTGGACGAAATGGGATATTTCGATCCTGAAGACGTGAAGGAGTATGCGGCAGTTTCAGGCCCAAGATCCGGTAAGGTATTGGTAATTCGTTTTAATTGGTACAAGCCGTTCAAACGACACGTCGCCCTGGAAGAGATCAGGGCTATCGACGAATCCTTCAACCCCCAAAGGACTCGCTCTCTGTCTCCAGAAAGTTTTCGGGCGATTACTCTTGCGGGCGACCTCGTGAGCTGAACTGGAATCCGGCTTGCTGCTGTTCCTGGGGATGATTTCAGGATGATTTACGAATACAAAGGCATTCAACCAAGGCTTGGAAAGGACGTATTCCTGGCGCCGGGCGCTGTCGTCCTCGGAGATGTGGAGATAGGCGATGGAAGCAACATCTGGTTCAACACAGTCATCAGGGGAGATGTGAACCGAGTAAGAATAGGCAGCAAGACCAATGTACAGGATCTGTGCATGCTGCACGTTACCGGCGGTCGATTTCCTCTAACACTCGGGGATGAGGTCATTGTCGGCCACCGCGTAGTACTTCACGGATGCACCATTCACGATAGGGCACTCATAGGAATCGGTGCCCTGGTGCTCGACGGCGCTGTTGTAGAAGAAGGCGCTATCGTAGCCGCAGGAGCGGTCGTTACGCCTGGAACCGTTATCCCGGCCAACCGCGTCGCAGTGGGAATTCCGGCGCGCCCTACCCGCGAACCTACCCAAGAAGAAAAGTCGTTCCATCAGATAAATCTTTCCAGATACCTCGAGTACGGCCGCAATTTTGAGTCGATTACCCGGGCCTTATGACCTCCCTGCGAAAAGAGAATAGCCGCTTCTGATACACTTCATCGCTATCTATTCATTAATGGGGGGGAAAGCGCTTCGTCCCAAATCCATCACTGCGAACGCGGAAAAGCAATCTCATACTATAGGGATTCTCAAAAATAATCGCGAAAAAGAAAAAGATTTGGTGGCGACGGGTATCCTGCCCGTCATTCTTAATAGACAGGCTGGAAGAAACTGTCTCAAAACTGATTTGATGCCCTGAGTCGTGCCACACGGGTAGCCGGCTAAAGCACCGGGCTACTGTGTGTCGCCCCTACGGGGCTTGTATGGCTGGCGTCCCGGAGGGACTCTGCATAGTAGCCCGGCAATTCATTGCCGGGAAGATAATATCGTGGCACGATTTATCATTGGGCGTGAATTTTGAGACAGTTTCGGAAGCCTGTCCCACCACTCTGCATCAAGCTCCGATCCGTATCGGTTAAGGGCACAAAACTTTTGAGAATTGCTATAATTCTCATTCCGTAAGGGAATTAGGGGACGCCGAGAGTTTGTCATTCCCGCGAATGCGGGCAGGGATCGTTAGTCAATCCTGCACGATTTTCGAGAACCGCTATATAGACCTTCCAGCATATCAGAATTGCCGAACTGGCCACGCATTGGAATCATCCCCAATAGAATTGCAGTCCCACCAGAGTATCGGACGCTTTTTCCCGAAAAATTCCGCTTTTGTTGCCCCCTTCGGTCCGGCATTCATAAGACGCCGCTGTATTTTCTCATGTGTTACTTTAATTATTGACAATAGCAGCTTGTTATGTTTTAGTATTTTCATTGCCTGGGACGGCAACAAAAAAGAACGCGGGAGGAGGTCGCATGCCTCACACACACAATCTAGGTTACTACATCGGTCATATGGATGACGAATCTCTGGCCGACGCTCTTGCCGACTTTGAGGACCCCTTGGAGGGGCGTTCTGTGGACTTTTTATCCTCCCTAGATATTGAAGAAGACTTTGGAGAGGAAGATCTCAGATTGGATTACGACGACTATTGATACTCCCCATGGCTCAACCGTTTTTGCGGCCGGGTGAAGCCAATGCCTCATCCGGCCGTTGCTGTTCTGGGACTCGTCAATTAGGAAGCTGTCGTTGGCTGCTCTACAAATCTAACCTCCGGCACTTTCAGCAGATCTTCAAGTTTTTCCACGTCGATGGTTCCGATCAGCGTTTTTCCCCCGGATCGAAACGATATTTTCAAACCTGCCTCTTCCAGCAACTTCACGGCTGCGTCGGACTGGTCGCTCAACCACACCAGAACTGTGACACTACCTTTAACGACCTTTATTTTGCTTTGTTCGTCCAGTCCCTTTCTGCCTTTTTCTTTAAGCGTACGGATGAGCTCCTGCAGTTCCGAGGACAGCTTGCTTTCGCGATTGTCGTTTGATTTGTCTCTTTCCCCTGCAGCGTCCGACAGAGCCCCGATCTTGCGCTTGGGTTCATCGGCCTTCTTCACTTCATTTTCAGCCTTTGCCAGGACACTCTGCAATGGCTCTCCGGCCCTGCGCGCAAAGGACAATGCGCCTTCCGCGGGTATCGGCCTTCCTGGCCTCGTTGATTGCGGGAGTTGGTTGTGTTGCTCGCCGAACACACCTTCTCTGCTAACCCCATCAGGCATTTCCACAGGAACCACAACTCGGGTAGGCTCTCCGCCTACGGTTACAATTGCCTCCTCCACCGCTACGAAGCTCGTAAACTGAGTCATGAGCCGGTATTCTAGAGCAGTCTTTACTATCTCATCCTTGATGCCTTGATCTGGGGTCCCGCGCTGAACGCCCATCCAGTCGCGATCCATCAAGTCGTCCACTTTGGAGCGAGCCCATAGAGACGGAAGGGAAGCATTTCGGGTCTCCTTTTCAGGGAGATCGACATTCAGAACCTGAGTATAAGGCTTTCCGCCAGCAAAGCCCTTTACAGTCACGGTTCCCTTGCCAGGATCAGAATAGCGTGCCTTGAATATCATGGGCTTTTGGGCCCAGAGGTCCGCAACTGCCTCCGGATACACTTCCTCCAACGTCATGCCTTCATACCGAAGGGTAATGTCCGTAAGCACCGGTGTGGCGATCCGGGAGTAAAACTTCTTTGCGATCTCTTCGCCAGGACTGTTCAAGAGAATGTATTCCGGTTCGCCGCCGCCAACCCTGGCCATTTGATCCAGCAGGAACCTGTTGACCGAGTGGCCTGTGCCAAACGGAAACCACCGGCTCTTTCCTCTGAGCTGCTTCACCAGTGATATGATTTCAAAATCATTACCTACATATCCGTCTGTCATGAACGTGACGATGCGCAGTCTGTTCGAGGGGGCAGGCGAATTGCACACTTTTTCCACAGCCGGGCCCATCCAGGTTCCCCCTTGGGCCTCCAGCGAATTCAGGTACGAGATTGCCTTGGCCCTATTTTCAGCACTGTTTTTCCTGGCTTCTGCGAAAAGGGCCCTGGCTCCGGAATTGAAGTCAATTATGTTGAATGTGTCGTCCGGGTTCATGTTGTCTATTATGTAGCGCATGGTCTCCTTGGCTTTCTCCAGCGGCTTTCTTCGCTGTGAGCCGGAGCAGTCTATTACGAAAATCATTTCCTTGGGCGAAATCCGATCAGGGGTAACCTTCTTCGGCGGGATGACTATGACGGTCGCGTAGCCGTTTTTTCCGCTCCTGTGGGTTAGTACTCCGGATCGAATCTCGTCTCCGGCAACCTGGTATGTCATTATGAAATCTTTGTTGGGAATTTCCTTTTTATTCCTGAGCTGCACCCTCGCCCGGTTCGGGCCATTTCTTATCACTTCGATATCATGGAGTTTAGATTCAACAGCGCCTATTGGGACGCCGGCATCCATGGAAACCTGCAGATCGATGTCATGGCCGGCCCTGGTTCCTTTGGGAGTCACAGGCGGAGTGATCGCGCTTGCATCAGGGACCTGGGTTGTGTCAGGGGCCCAGCCTGTGCCTTGATGGCCCGTCGGGGACCCTGGGATGAACCGCGGCCCTACCACCATGGGAAAGACGAATTTGAACGCGCCGTCTTCGTAGGTCAAAATCTCTGAGTACTCAATCGAGATCTCCATCTTTTCGCCGGGCAGTATGTTCGCGACTGACTGCGTAAAGATGTTGGGCCGCTCCTGGTCTAATAACGATGCCATATTGCCTCGTCGTTTGGCTTCTTCATAGACCCTGCGAGCTTCCTCGCGGCGTTTGATCTCACCTCTTATTACTCGTTCCCCAACACGCATGGTCATATTGTCTACTGCGCCATCGCTAGACAACGGGAAGGTGTAAACGGCCTCGATCTTATCTTTGCCGGGGTTGCGGAAGATCTGGGTCACACTGACCCTGGCCACAAATCCGCTGATTTCAGCCTTGACGGACGTGTGTTCCAGCGGGCAGTCCGACCCGGATGCGCTGCCGCTCTCAATGATCGTGAGTGTCCCCTGACCCGGCACGCTGCCGAAGCTTTGAGTCGAAAAACTAAGAATAGAGATGAAAAATAGAAAAAGGAGGCCTGTGGTTCTTATCCGGTTCGCCATGATTCACTCCTTGAGTCTCCTGTTCTTCCGGGCCAAAAATTGGCCTTTGAGAGTGAATTCGCGATGGACCGAAAAACGTTTCATAGGAATTCGCAATCAAAGAAGGAAAATCGGAGAAACCTTTCTTGTAAGAAGTGTTTCCCCGAACCCCATCCTGCTTTGAAAGCGCATTCCTACGAAGACTACTTGACGCGGACCGGCAAGAGAAACTGTCTCAAAACTGATTTGATGCCCTGAGTCGTGCCACACGGGTACCCGGCGCTAAAGCACCGGGCTACTGTGTGTCGCCCCTACGGGGCTTGTATGGCTGGCGTCCCGGAGGGACGCTGCATAGTAGCCCGGCAATTCATTGCCGGGACAATAATATCGTGGCTCGATTTATCATTGGGCGTGAATTTTGAGACAGTTTCATCTTGCCGGTCCCCACCAAGTTGTTTCATAGGAATGAGCGTTCAAGTAAGAGCAACTTTGAGGATCGAACAGGTAGCGATATCGGGCAAGTCTCTTACGTTACGAATAGGATCTTTTTCGCCAAACAAGGCTCCCTCTACCTTACTAATATAAGAGCGAATTTGTATCAAGAGGCATAGTCGAGTTCAAGGCTTCGACGATCGGTCGGCGCGTCTGATACTAATGCGCATTCAAAGAAGTAAGATTGGGGGGACCCTCTTTAGTAAAGAGTTTCCCCCCAAACCCCCTTCCAGAAACTTCTATCATTTGCCGGAACCCCAAATTTCCTTTCAGGAAACGGGGGTTCCGGCGAGTGCTAAAAGTTCTTGAGGTG
>JACRDE010000211.1 GCA_016212935.1 Desulfomonile tiedjei
CCCCATTCAATCATTGCTTTCTTTACTTCATCCGACCGGGCTCCTTTGCCGATCATGCCTCTCAAGCCGTGCGCCATCAGGAGTGGTGCGTAAGCGTCCATTCGATAGCTGGTGGTTGGGCCTGCCGCTCCTATCGGGCGTCCAGGCGGGGCTGGCGTCGGTCCCACGTAATAAATGACCTGACCGGAAATCTCAAAGGGCAGGGCTTGGCCGGCTTTAATAAGATCCGTCATTCGCTTGTGGGCTGCGTCTCTTCCCGTGATCAAGGTCCCGGAGAGGAGAACCGCATCGCCGGCCCTTAGTTTCCTTGCGACTTTTTCGTCCAAAGGAGCGGTTATTCGTATGGGTTCGGATGTTGAAGCAACTTGACCTGTAGCGTTGGACACGTTAATTCCTCCGAGATTTTGCCGATTTCACAGCTCGACTTCCTTGTGTCGGCAGGAATGGCACTGGATGTTCACAGCGCAAGGGATACTGGCAATGTGAGTGGGGTATGAATTCACATGAACGGCCAACGCGGTAGTACGCCCGCCCAGACCCAGGGGCCCGATTCCCAGGTTGTTGATTCGCTCGAGAAGTTCAGCCTCGAGTTCAGCCAGGAGCGGATCGGGATTCGGTGACCCCAGGGGTCTTAGCAGGGCCTTTTTCGCAATCAATGCGGCCTTCTCGAAAGTTCCCCCGAGTCCGACGCCTACGACAATAGGAGGGCAGGGGTTGCCGCCTGATTCTTCCACCCTCTGAAGTATGAAATTCTTTACTCCGTCCATTCCTGCGGCTGGAGGAAACATCACTACTCTGCTCATGTTCTCAGAGCCGAACCCCTTGGGAGCGAGTGTCATTTTCAGCGTGTCGCCTGGCACAATTTCGTAGTGAATCACTGCGGGTGTGTTATCCCCTGTATTGATCCGGGTTATGGGATGCAGTACGGATTTGCGCAGGTACCCGTCTCTGTAGCCCTGGCGTACTCCTTCGTGAATTGCTTCGTCGAGGCTTCCATCATTCACGTGGACATCCTGGCCGATTTCTACGAAAACAACGGCCATTCCCGTGTCCTGGCACAGCGGAATTCTCTCCTTTGCCGCTATCTTTGCATTTTCCAATATGCGGCCGAGGATCTCTCGACCTGTGGTCGATTCTTCGGTTGCTAAGGACTTTTCCAGCGCGGCGATAACGTCCGCGTCCAGGATCGTGGTTGCGTCCATGCAAAGCTGTCTGACGGCCGAGGTAACTTCACCAACTTGGATTTTCTTCATGGTTCCGGTCCGCAGGTTTTTGTATTCCGTTGAGAATAGATTCAAGGCGAAAAAGTTGCAACCGTTACTTTCGGAAAAAAGTAAGGACTGACTTACGCGGAGCAACGCGGCTGCACGACATGTCATTGTGAGCCCAGCGAAGCAATCTGACGCTGTAAATTGTTGCGATTACTTCGGGTCTTCTCCCCCCGCAATTACAAGCAGCCTTGGTTAATTGCCCCGAGTAACTGAAAGGACCCGGAAAATAACTGGACAAGGTCTGGATCAAATGCCCGGTACCGATGCGCTTTCAAAGGAGCAATTTTGTCTCTGGCAGAAGAGGAATTTTGCATATTCTCTTTGAGGCGCGACACAGAGCCTACCGGCGTCGTCACCCCGGTCGGCATCCGGAAGACGAAGCAAAAGCATATTCATCTGGGTCCCGACTTCCGTCGGGATGACGGATTCAGTCCTTTCTGCTTGAGGGTTTGCGCAGGGATTTTCATGTTCCGTTGTGACCCACGGGTCATAGTGGTTCGCCTGAAGCACCATGAAGGCTTGCGCAGCACTGACCGGCCGATTGAGACAGCCGCATTCAGACACTCTCCTCGCGTAAGTGAACGCTTGCTGCCGATCGGTCACAAAGCGTACACCTTCGCGGCCGAGGCAGTTCACCCGCTTTGCTGTGAACGGCACGATTTGCATTGGTTCTGGGAACACTCAGCCTCCTTATGCAGACTGTTGCGAAATGGTATTATCCTCCCTACCGCATGGCTTACTCCGTGTGCAGATGTTTCGGAACATCCATCCAATCATCGAGGACAAAATCTCTTAGGTGTCGGTCATTTTATGCCGCGCGGTTCGAAACGGCTGGACCGGAACATGCTTCTTCTGCTAATATTCTAGGCTCAAGGAGAAAGTCATGAACTTCCTGAATCCCGACAATGTCCGGCTTGTCCCCGGGCAGAGCGTTCAGGGAATCTTCGTTACGTTTCCAGGGGATCCCGGCCAGGTAGGGTTTTTCGTCCGGTCGGTTTCCAGCGTCTCGAAACCGAACCAGGGTATGGATATACAACTCCGTGCCGGAGTCATCCGGTTTAATGACGTAATCCTGGTCTTGACAATGATAAAAGTTGCTTCGAATGATACGGACGAAATGTTCGACATCTGGTGGAATTACCATTCCCAGGACGGCGTTGAGAATTTTCAAAGGATTTCCGAGCAGGACACCATTACCGTCCACTTCTACAATGAACAGGGCAAAGGGGTCTCGTTTGCCGCTGAGAACTCTTTTCAGAGATTTTTCAAATACGTGGAACCAATAATTAAGAAGGCGAAGCCTTGGACCGAAATTGACTTCGATCGCTCTGTAAGGGGTTTTTGCGCACAATCATATCCCAAAGAGAATCTCTGGGACATGATCGAATTGCGCCCGGATGCTCCCGGAACAGGACCAGACAAGCCCAAAGGCGCAGATGACTATGACGGTTACATCCCGCTGGATTTGAGAGACTTTTATAGTTATGACCCAAGTGAAGGTCATTGCATCCGGATAATTCCTTCAATGCTCGAGCAGGATGCCGTGCTCGGAAACCCGGAAGAGTATCTGCACGCTGCACCGGTGAAGTCGGTGCTCAGGTGCGGATTCAGGTGGGTAAAAGGATTTCCCGTTGCCCCAATACCTTATATTCCGGGCCTCGGATTGGCGGTTCCACCGGACGACAAAGAACTCTAGGCCAACCCCGGTCGAACCGGAGGTTTGCATGCATCCCGGGGGGCCTGCTTCTGCTGATCAAATAAGATTCGAACGCTGAGCATGCCGATGCTCTCCAGGGGGTTGCCCGTTATTTTTGTCGCAGGATTCTTCCCACGATGGAATTTAACAGTTGCGCTCGACTAGCGTCTAATCTAGGAGAGTTGAGCCGACCGGCGAGATGATAGCCTATGCGCTGGTGTTTCTGACTTGAAATCAAAGGATAAAACAGCTCTAGGGGTGAACAAGGTAGATTGACCTGCTCTTTTCTATGCTTACTTGGCCAGTGACGTTGACTGGTAATCAGGCAATGTTCCGGATGCTTGTGGAGCAGAATCGTCTAAGAATGATTGTGAGAGGCACGGACAGCAGGGTTTAATTAAGGAATTCGCAAATGCCCGGTATTGCCGGACCTTGATGGACCGGTTCCATGTCGTGCCTGACGAAGAGAAAGCCCATCCACCTGATGAACGCAGATTTTTCAGAGTGGACGGCCCGGAGGTTGACGAGGAGATGACTGCAATCCCTTACACTTACAAAGAAGAGTCTTCTGTTAAGGCCCTATCCAGCGATATAACCCAGCGGAAGAGCTTTCCCGGGGATCTTTACAGGAGCAGAGAAGCAATAGAAGCCCTTTTGAACGCGAGCACGGAGCTCGCCTTTCTTCTGGATACGAGAGGCAATTTCATTGAATTAAATCAGGCCATTGCCGTCAAACTGGGCGATTCGATCGAGCGCCTCCGCGGTACCAGTGCATTTGATTACATTCCCCGCGACGTTGCCTGTTACAGGAGGGCCCAATTTGAGAAAGTGCTGCGTACCGGTAAAAGCGTCAGGTTCGAGGACGAGCGTAAAGGAAGGATTTTTGATAACAGCATGTGCCCAGTGGTCTCTGATGATGGAAGAGTCGAAGGTGTCGCCGTTTTCGCTCGAGACATCACAGAGACCAAATTGGCAGAGCAACGAGTAAACCTAGAAAAGCAGAAATTTCAGGCAATCGCCGAACATGGCCCTTGCGGCATGGGAATGCTGGACAACCAGGGCACAGTAATTTACTTGAACCCGAAGTTTCAGGAAATTATGGGCTACAGTCTTCAAGACATTCCTGACGAAGAGCATTGGTTTCGTGCAGTTCATCCGGACCCGGCTATAAGAAGCAAAATCTATGAGAACTGGAAAAGAAGGTTGCGCAGATTAGCACCCGGCGAAAGTGCTTCTGAGATTCTCTCGGTAGTCTGTAAGAGCGGCAACGTGAAGACGATTTCTTTCAAAATCATGGTCTTAGACAGCGGTGAACGCATAATCAGTCTTGAAGACATTACGGACAGAGTAGCCGCGGAACGAGTGCTCAAGGAAAGCGAGCAAAGATATCGCCGATTATTTGAGGATTCTCCCATATCCCTGTGGGAGGAAGATTTCTCCGCGGTCAAGTCATATCTTGAAAATCTGAAGGGATCAGGCGTCACTGATTTTCGAGAGTATTTTGAAAAGAATCCGGATGCGGTAGTGGAATGCGCCGGCATGGTGAAAGTGCTCGACGTGAACCGAGCAACCCTGGACCTTTATGAAGCAGATTCAAAAAACGAGTTGCTTCAAGATCTCTCAAAGGTCTTTGTGAAGGAATCTCTGGGTGGCTTCAGAGAAGGTCTCATCAGGATTGCCGAAGGCAACACGGAATTCGAAGCTGAATCCGTCAATGTCAGCCTGATGGGAAACTTGAAGCACGTATCAGTAAGGATAATTGTGGCGCCAGGCTTCGAAGAGAATTTGTCCAAGATCATAGTAGCGGTTTTAGATATTACCGACAGAAAACGCGCCGAGGAAAGCCTAAAAGCTTCTCTGAGAGAAAAAGAAGTTCTGCTAAGTGAAATCCATCACAGAGTGAAGAACAACCTGCAAATCATATCGAGCCTTCTCCGGCTCCAATCCAGAAACATTCCGGATCCGGATTACAAACGTATATTTATGGAAAGCCAGGATCGAGTGCAATCCATGGCCCTAATGCATGAGGACCTTTATGAGTCTCGCGATTTAGGAAATGTGGATTTTCGGGGTTATGTCAACAGGCTTGTAAACAACCTGTTCCTATCGTACGGGATTGACCAGTCGAGAATAAACTTCCAGTCGGAAATCGACCGTGTATCCATCGGAATAGACACTGCAGTTCCATGTGGCCTCATAACAAATGAGCTGATTTCCAATTCCCTGAAACATGCCTTTCCACATAACGGTGCCGGTGAAATCGGTGTGGCCCTGAAGTCAACTGGGGAAGGACGCTTCGAACTGAGTGTATGGGACAATGGAATCGGCATGGGGCAGGGTTTGGACCTTGAACAGGCTCAAACCCTGGGGTTCCGGCTGGTGACAACATTGACAAGGCAATTGCGCGGAAAAATAGTGATGGATCAGGGGCCGGGAAGCAGGCTTATCATCAGTTTCAGCGCATGAGTCGGGTTCGTTCCTGATAACCCAACATTGAAAAATGCGTACCGAGACTTGACTGTTGCCCGGTTGCTCATTTTTTTGTGGCCATGAGTATTCTTACCACCTCGATATGGCCGTTGGCTGAAGCGCATCTCAAGCTTGTGATTCCGTTCGTGGTGTGAGCGTCGCTATTTGCTCCTCCAGCCAGGAGCAATTTCACCGTATCCGTCTGTCCCTTGCATGCCGCCTTTATCAATGCCGTTTCCTCGGTTGAATCCGTGGCATTCACGTTTACGTTCTTTTCAAGGAGCATTTCAACTATTCCTGTGTGGCCCTGATAGCTGGCGCACATGAGCGGAGAAATCCCGCTTCGATTTGCCGCGTTTAAGTCGGCCCCTTTTTCCAGGAGCAGTCCGGCCACATCTATGAACCCCTTGCAGCATGCCTTGAGTAAAGCGGTTTCCGCGGTTTCATCCACCTCGTTCACCCGCGCTCCTCGGCTCAAGAGAAATTCAACAATCTTGGCGTGCCCGTACACTGATGCACACATCAAAGCAGAGACTCCGTTTGTCGCTTTCCCGTTGACGTCCACTCCCTTTTCAACGAAGAGCTTCACTATCTCCAAGTGTCCTTGGCACGCAGCATCTATGAGAGAATCCTCATTGGCTGCGTTTGCGATATCCACGCCATGGGTGAGAGCGAGCACCCAACAAGCAAGCATCAGCAGGCTCCTAATACAATGTACACTTGAACCTCGCATATGACACCTCCCCGTATTTACTTCGTAATGAAATCTTATTCAGCGTGTTGCGAATAATCAATAGAATGAATGGTACGATCTCTTGGTGGAGACAAGAAAGGCGGTCACGGATCGCATGACCGCCCTGCAATTCAGTCGAGCGTGCTGATCACTGTGGTAGAATCGTCTGAACGAGCTGCCCTCAGGATAGTTGCCAGAAGCAAATCTAATCGCAATTTAACCGACAGATAATGCAAATCCAATCGACACAATATAAGCTTCGCTCCGATTATCTGTGTACTGCGAGAGATCCGAATTCGGATCATACGCTGTTATGTGTTCGGAGGTATTATGTTCCGGGTAAAACGAGCCTTGGCCTTTAGATACCCACAGCCTATGAAAGTTCTAACTATCGGACTGCTGCTGAGCGCTACCGCATTGCCTGTGCTCGGCTCCATAGTATGGAGCATGTATGAATCTATATCTAGAATAGCCGTGAATGAACTCAAGTTGCAGCGAATCATTGGAGCCGTGGCCCATCTGGATGAGGTTCTCACCATGCATGCAAGGTTGGCTGCTGCGACCGGTGATCTGAAATGGGAGCATGAATACCGTAAAGTAGAGCCTGAACTTGACGCCGCAATTCTGGAAGTCGCCATGCAGGCGCGTGAGGAATATGAGAAGAACTACGCTTCCCAGACAAAACTTGCATACACAAAATTGATAGAACTGGAATCGTTGGCATTTGCCCTTGTCAGAAACGGGCGACAGAAAGAGGCTTCCGAGCTTCTCTTCAACCAGGAATATGACAGACAGAAAGCCCTTTACTCCCAAGGGATAATGAAAATGACAGAGGCGGTTGAGAAACGGATTTCACAAGAAATAGACTCATTCCGCCAAAGAATCTTGCACACCGGCCTTCTGATGACAGCCAGTCTCATGCTTCTTCTTGTCGCATGGCTCGGTGTCTCCTGGATCGTTAGAAGACACATCACACTGCGAAGGCAGGCCGAGGAAAAACTGGAAGGAGAAAAGGAGCGATTAGCAGTTACGCTTCGATCGATTGGCGACGGAGTCATTACCACCGACACCCTAGGCCGAGTGGAACTGATGAATCGTGTTGCTGAAGACCTCACTGGCTGGCGCCAGGACGAAGCTTTGGGACGAGCTCTCGACGAGGTTTTTGTCATCATCAATGAGAAGACACGGGAGCAGGCTCAAAATCCGGTTGAAAAAGTTTTGGAATCAGGTTCGATTTGTGGACTGGCCAATCACACGGTTCTGATTGCCAGGAACGGCTCTGAAAGGGCTATTGCAGACAGCGGTGCGCCAATTCGTGATCGAAAAAGCAATATCGTGGGTGTAGTGCTGGTCTTCAGGGATGTTTCCGAGCAGCAGCTCATGCTGAAAGAGGTCTTAAAGGCGGAGAAACTCGAATCCGTAGGCATCCTCGCAGGTGGAATAGCCCACGATTTCAACAATATTCTGACTGCAATATTGGGGAACCTTTCCCTCGCGAAAATGGAAGCCCCTCCGCAAAGCAAGGTTTTCAAACGGCTGTCCGAAGCTGAACGGGCGTCGATACGAGCCAGGGGTCTGACCCAACAGCTTTTGACCTTTTCCAAAGGGGGCGTGCCGATCAAAAGGATTGCGCCAATTCAGATGTTGCTCCAAGAGTGGGTCATGTTTGCGCTAAGAGGCTCAAACGTGAAATGTGAATTTCGGATTCAAGATGACCTGTGGCACGTTGAAATAGACGAAGGCCAGGTGAGCCAGGTGATCCACAACCTGATCATCAATGCCGATCAAGCGATGCCCAATGGAGGACGGATCCATGTTTCAGCCGAAAACCATGTGGAGCCCGACGGAAACGGTTCATCTCTAACTGCAAGCAAGTATGTAAAAATATCAGTCACTGACGACGGTGTGGGTGTGGCGCCGGAGCACATTCCGAAAATATTTGATCCATACTTCACCACAAAAGACACTGGGAGCGGGTTGGGACTCGCCACGTCCTACGCCGCAATTAGAAGGCATGGCGGCCACATCACGGTGGACTCTGACGTGGGAGTGGGAACGACCTTCTGCATATTCCTGCCTGCCTCTGAAAGTCGAGCTCTGCCAGCGAGTCGCAGCTCTGAGGTTGTCCAACCACGGGGAGGAAGAATCCTTGTCATGGATGATGAACCCCTGATCAGAGACGTGGCAAGTCAGATGCTGACCAGTTTGGGCTTCGAAGTCAGTACAAGTAAGGACGGCACCGAAGCGATAACCCTTTACAGAACATCCAGGGAACAGGGAGAGCCGTTTGACGCGGTTATCATGGATTTGACCATTCCCGGCGGCATGGGAGGCAAGGAAGCCATAAGAGAACTCCGCGATCTGGACCCCGAAATCAAAGTAATAGTGTCCAGCGGTTACTGCAACGATCCCATCATGGGAGATTTCAGAGAATACGGATTCTCGGGGGTTCTGGTTAAGCCTTATAATGCGAGGGAAATGAACGAAATATTGCATTCCCTGGTGAATCGGGCAAATAATTGATGCGCAACCATGTTCAGTGCTTTCCAGTCAGGTTCTCACCACCTCGTACAAACCGGGATAGTGTGGAAATACATCCATATAGGGTTCAGTCAGCTTCTTGAATTCCTCGCTACTGATAGCGGCTTCGAAATCTTCTGTGTTGGCCCATTCGGCAATGTTGATCAAATGAAAGCGGGCCCACGGCACGATTGCCCGATGAAGTCGCGTCGAGATGAATCCGGGTTGCTTTCTCATGAAATCCGCGGCCCTTTCCCAGAAAGCGAGCGCTTCATCTTCCTTGCCCTCGGCGACCTCGAATGGATTAATAAGGATAACGGACATGTTTTGTTTCCTTCCTGACGATGGAACCTCGAAGGTTCATAAAACCCGGCAGAATACACCTCTTGATTCATAATATAACGTGGCGCCCGAGTTTTGCCAGCCTGGCAATCATCCACGTATCAAGCCGGGATGCTCAGCATGGTTGCGCGCCGTGTCCTCACTCACCTATGTCTTGCCCGGATTCAGAGGGAAGGGTTTGTTGTTTGAGGGGATGACTATCCGAAAATGAATGTCAGGGGGGCGTTCAAATACGCCCTCCCGGCAAAAAAATATTCACTGTGAGCAGATGCGCATTATTTCCAGACTGGTTGGCCTCCGGAGGTTATTTCCTTTGCCCAGAGGGATTTCACAAGGTTGCATACTTTTGTAGGCATGGGCACATAGTGCAGCTCAACGGCCTGTTCGGAGCCGCTCTTGAAGCACCAGTCGAAAAACTTCAGCATTGCTTCGGCCTTTGAAGGATCCGGCTGATCCCTGTACACAAGTATGTATGAGGCACCGGTTATGGGCCAGCTTTTGTCGCCGGGCTGGTCGGTAAGAACCATGTAAAAGCCTGGCGCTTTCTCCCAATCGGCATTTGCGGCTGCGGCTTGGAACGACTCTATTGTGGGGGCGACGAATTTTCCGGCACTATTCTGGATCTGAACGTATTTGAGTCTTTCCCGCAGTGCGTACGCATACTCGACATATCCAATGGATCCCTGGGTTTTCTTAACAAGGGCGGAAACACCTTCATTGCCTTTACCACCCACTCCAGTAGGCCAAGACACAGATTTTCCGCCTCCGATTTTCTCTTTCCATTCGGTCGATATTTTGGTCAGGTAGTTCGTGAAGATCCAGGTGGTCCCGGAACCGTCAGCCCTGTGTACTACTGTAATTTCCTGATCCGGCAACCGTAGATCCGGATTTACCGCCATTATTCTTCTATCGTTCCAGTTTTTGATCTTACCGAGATATATGTCTGCCAGCAGTTCAGGGGTAAGTTTGAGCTTTCCTTTGTACACGTTTTCGAGGTTTATGACAGGAACGACTCCGCCCATTATCAGGGGGAACTGCAGCAGTCCGTCCTTTTCAAGCTCTTCAGATTTGAGCGGTTCATCAGAGGCCCCGAAATCAACCGTCTTGGCTTTGATCTGAGCTATTCCGCCGCCGGATCCGATTGACTGATAGCTCAGCTTGAGACCGGAATACTGATGATACTTCGTGGCCCATTTTGCATAAATCGGGTACGGGAAGCTCGCTCCGGCACCGTTCACGTTTTCCACTTCGGCAGCGTTCGACAATCCCGGCAACATCGTCATGAGAAGACATGTCAGAACCGCTAACACAAAGCTTCCAAGAGATCCAAACGACAATTCGCGTTCCAAGATTTGGCCTCTCATCATTTCCTCCTTCTCTCAGTGAATCCTAAATTTCATGGTGAATCTGTATTCCTCCGGGGAACCGAGTGTTGGTACTGCCAAGGGCTCGATTGAATTCTTGGGGCCCAGGAGCATACAAATTCTGGGGCCCATTAAAAGGACTTGATGTTAGGGCTAGGCTAGTCCGATGTTAATAGTTCGATAGATCAAATAATGCCTGTAGCAATTGTTTGCATAACAGAGGCGTATGCCTGGAGGCCGATGTCATGTCGTTCCATTCGTGGTGCAGGAGACACGCCTCCTCGCCGTCGAAGCAGTACTCTTCATTGCCGAACGGTGTAAGCCGCGTCAGCATTTAACTGAAAACTGATGTTCAAGTAATACTCCTGTAACCATGCGCTCCTATTTGTGGATCGCGGCGGTCAACCGCAAGAGACGATGTGAAGAGCTTGAATGGGGCTCAACGGCGGTCCCCCGGCAACGAACAAAGCCTGAAATGCGAGGAAGAGAATGGAAAGAATGGATACATTCAGTCTCAGTACGGATCTGCTGAAAGATATTTTGCAATATGCAAAACCGCTCGGCCACAATCAGAGTCCTCAAAATCTAAATTTAGGATTCGGCTTCATCTACTATGGAGTGGCACGGGCACTCAGACCTAAGCACACGCTGGTCATCGGTTCAGGCTACGGCTTCAGCGTGGTGTGCCTTGCGCTGGCGATCAGGGACAATGGGGTCGGTTCTCTCACGTTTATCGATCCTTCGTACTCATTGCTAAAGGACGGGCCTCTAAAGACTTTAGGCGGTCGCGGTACGTGGAATTGTGAGACCGAAGTTCAGGATCATTTCCGAAAATTCGGGGTGGATGGAATTGTGACTCATTACAAAATGAGGAGCGACGAGGTGTTCCCGTCTTATTCCGACCTAGGTTTGCCGCCGATTGACCTGGGCTTCATCGACGGAAGCCACGCATACAAGGACGTGAAATACGATTTTGTCAATTTGATTGGCTACGCTAAGAGGAATTCGTACGTATTTCTTCATGATACGAATATTTACATTCGAGAAATGCTTCGTCACTCAGGGGTCAAGCGATGGATAAACGTCCTCAAGAAGGAAGAAAGCGCCTTCGAAGTAATAAACTTCCCTTTTTCATCAGGGGTCGCATTGGTTCGAGTGCTGGAGCCGGAAGTATGGAGACAACTCCATTGATCTTCTTTCTGATATTGGTCTTGTTTATCATCAGTGGATATCTGTATTGGCGCTACGTCTGGTTTTTCCGCAACCCTCCGAGGACTGCTCCAGCGGGCGACAACATCGTCAGCCCGGCGGATGGGACTGTTGTGTACGTCAAAATCGTTGAACCTCAAGATGACGTCATCGTCATCAAGCAGGGAGTTGCAGCCCGTATCAAGGATATCCTCCGACAGGACGTGGATTCGCGGAAGATTCTGATCGGTATCTTCATGAGCCCTTTCGACGTCCACCATAATCGAGCGCCGGTGGCAGGGACTGTCGAGACAATAGTGCACTATCCTGCCAAGACTGAAAACGTGCACATGGGACCCATGCATTATCGAATACTGTTCAATCAGCCGCCTTTTTACCGAAACAGTCTCCACATTCTGGAGAACGAGAGGACCGTAACTAGAATAAAAGGAAAGTACAAGGGAGACGAAATGTCCTGTTACGTCGTCCAGATAGCTGGAAAGAGCGTCAACGGAATCGACAGCTACATTCCGGAAGGCGGTCAAGTGGGCAAAGGCGAAGAATTCGGGATGATCCGCATCGGTTCGCAAGTGGACCTGGTCATTCCGCAGCTACCTGAAATGCGGACAAGGGTACGGCCTGGAGACAGAGTTCGAGCGGGAGAATCGGTCCTGGTGGATTGATAGACTCATATCAATGCGCCTTCAGGCCAATAGTGCCTGAGAATCGCAGAGGTTGCCATTTCGGGCAAGCCTCTTCCGTTACAAAAGGCACAGCCTGACTTCGCTTCAGAGACCCGCCCAAAAGGGCGACGAGAGATGTCTCTTTCTTGATTACGTGTCGGTATCTATCGGTTCAACACCCTAGAGAGGTTTCAGGTTCATGAAAATTGATCTGCATGTCCATTCCAGGTTCTCAAGGCGTCCGTCAGAGTGGATTCTCAAGAAACTCGGCTGCCCGGAGAGTTTCACCGACCCAGTTCACTTGTACAATGCTGCAAAAAAACGAGGGATGTCGTTGGTCACGCTTACTGATCACAACACGATAGAGGGATGCCTGGAAATAGCGAATCTCCCCGACACTTTCATCAG
>JACRDE010000212.1 GCA_016212935.1 Desulfomonile tiedjei
CTACGAAAACGGTGTGGCTCTGGCCACCTTTCCCCATTTGAGAATGTTCCCCGATGTGAAACTGCTCAACTACATGGGCGCAATCATGGCACATCAGACGGTTGTGCCGCTTCATAGCGCTTACGATGCGATCTTTGTTGATCCTCGAGACCGCCGGACCATCCTCGAGGGTACCACTTTCACGGTTTTTTTCGTGAACTCTCAAGGAGAAATCGTCACTCCTCCGCTGAATGGAAGTATCCTTGACAGCGTGACAAGACGCGTCGTGCTCGAGGTTATTAAACAGAGCAAAGACATCAAGATCCTCGAAGCCCAGGTATATTTGGATCGGCTTACCGAATTCTCCGAAGCATTTATGGCTTCAACCACTCGCAACGTCCTTCCTGTGACTCGGATCGACGATCAAATGGTAGGTTCAGGTAAACCCGGTCCGGTAACACTCAAGGTAATGGATCTGGTGCAAGGGTACATATCAGAGTTCACAACTGGATAACAGGACTGCTCGGGACAACAGACATGGGTGAGATCCATATTCAAGCGTGCTCTTATTATCGTGTACAGTGATGCGAGCCATTAATTCTGCATAATGAACTGAATCGATACTTTGGTTCGATAGCAACGACCAATTTTTCGTCTAAAATTATTAACCTAACCCTCAGGCTCTTCTTTTGGCGGTTGGTCACAATTTCTCTTGACAGAAGCCTGAATACCGCAATATTCTCACGGTGTATATTTTCGTCCATTGACCTGAACGTTTTACCAAATCAAAGCGACTATTCTCCCTATCCGGGCTGAATAATGCTTTTAGCCATCAACAGGAGGAAAAACTAGTGAGCATTCCAGACAAAATTCAAACTTGGCAAATGGTAAAGGGCCCAACTTACGACAAAGAGGCCGGCAAAGTCACCGCCCCTGGGGTGCTGGAACGAACCGAGATCCCGGTTCCCGAACTCGCACAGGGCGAAGTGCTAGTCAAAATCGCGGGTTGTGGTGTGTGCCACACAGACATGTCCTATTTCTACGACGGAGTCCCTACGGTTACCAAACCGCCCCTCACTCTCGGGCACGAGATATCCGGGACCGTGGTTGCAGCCGGGGCAGGCTCGGAATCCTGGATCGGCAAGAACGTCATCGTTCCCGCAGTAATGCCTTGCAATACTTGCGACATTTGCGCCAAAGAACGTAACAACCGTTGCTTGGCTCAGAAGATGCCAGGAAACTCGTTGGGAATCTACGGAGGCTTCTCCAGCCACATCCCAGTTCCTGCCGGGGACCTTTGCGTTATCGAAGATCTGCAGGGCCGTCCCCTGGAGAATTATGCGGTAATAGCCGACGCCGCCACTACACCCTATCAGGCAGCCATGAGGGCTGATCTTAAGGCGGGCGATCCCGTGCTCATAATCGGCGTAACAGGCGGCGTGGGCGTATATATGGCCCAGGTAGCCAAGGCCTTGGGAGCAAAACCCATTGTGGGAATGGCCAGAAATGAAGAAAAACTTAAGAGAGCGCTGGAATTGGGTGCGGATTATGTTATCAACAGCAAAGGCAAGGATTTCAAAGCCATTCAGGAAGAATTCCGGGGCATTGCAAAGCAGGCTGGTGTGAAGCACAACGTGGGGTGGAAGATTTTCGAATGCACCGGGGTTGGCGCTGCTCAGGACATTGGCCTGGGACTGCTCGGATTTATAGGCAAACTGATAGTCGTTGGTTTCGGTATGCAGAAAAGCTCGTACAGCATGAGCAGACTCATGGCCTTTGACGCAGACGTGATCGGAACATGGGGTTGTCTGCCCAAGTATTATCCCAAAGTGCTGGGCATGGTTCAGAGCGGAAAAATTCAAATCGATCCGCTGCTGGAAACCCGGCCCATGTCCACTATAGGCAAAGCGTTTGAAGACGCTCACAGCGGCAACCTGACAAGGCGTATAGTACTAACACCTGATTTCTAGTGATCGGTCCTGGATTCTGGGACTACTGAAAAAGGCGCGGAAATACCGCGCCTTTTTTGACTGATACCATTTCGATTTCAGATATGTAAAACCGGGGAGGCACTTCTTGTAAGAAGTTCCTCCCCGAATCTTACTTCTTTGAATGCGCATTCCTATGAAAACTGCTTGACGGGGACCGTCAAGATGAAACTGTCTCAACTTACATTCCGCACCTCTTTTCGTGAGTGATGGTAATTTTTTTCTGAAGAGTAAAAAAAGAGCGCGACATGAGAATGATATTCCGGCAAACTCCGTTCTCGGAGAGGTGTATGATGAGCGTAATGCCGGAAATACTGTC
>JACRDE010000215.1 GCA_016212935.1 Desulfomonile tiedjei
ACAGTATTTCCGGCATTACGCTCATCATACACCTCTCCGAGAACGGAGTTTGCCGGAATATCATTCTCATGTCGCGCTCTTTTTTTACTCTTCAGAAAAAAATTACCATCACTCACGAAAAGAGGTGCGGAATGTAAGTTTTTACAGGAAGCTTAGTTCAAATCAGTTGGTTTGGGTTGGCTCTTGCTTCCTAAGAGTATACTTCCTTGCCTATCCAAGAGACTCGAACTATCGCAGAAATCACGATCATTCCACGAGAAATCGCGTCCCTGCAAAGGCTAGAAGCTCTTTAGGTAAATTCAGGGAGCCCAGCATGAGGCGTGGTTAAAGAGAAGTCCTCCAAGGTTTTCTCCCCCGAGTAAGTGAATGATTACATACGAACCACGTTTATTCTTGACTCTCGGGGATCTGCACAATAATCTTCTGTCTCAAAAAAAACTGTGGAGAGAAAGACACACTGCCGCCTCTAAAGGGGCTCTCCAGCCGTCTCTTCGGCTTCCTTGTGCAATCTGAGAAGGGGCAAGCCATGGCAAAACACAAGAGTAATTTTGCTGAACTGACGTGGGACGATTTGATGTCCTGGGCCGGTGCAAAAATACTTGCACGGGGAAAGTCCTGTAGAGCGCAGGTGCGGGATTTGTGCCTGACGAGCGACGGCGGAGTTCTTGCGTGGGTTGACGGCACGCAAGCTTACGCGACTCTCGTCAACATTGAGCCTTCAGGAAACCTCACTTCGATCTGCTCATGTCCGTACGACTCGTCTCCTTGCAAACATAGTGTGGCACTTGTTCTGGCGTATTTGGACGGCTTGAAGAGTAAACAAGTGCCCCCCAAGGCTTCCCCGGACGACCGCCGACTTAGACTGATCCGCGGGCATGGTGATCATGGTGACTCAGATTCGGACTCGTCTGAAGACTATGACGAGGAGTCTGATACAGATTATGGCAAACACGATCCGGCCGAAGATCTGGGTGGTTCGGCTGTCCCGAAAGGTAGTTCGGCTCGAAAGGGGCAGAGCAAGAAGGCCGCCGCAGTGCGCCGGCGACTTGAGAGTATGAGTAAGGAACAATTGATCGATTTGGTAATCACCCTGGTTGACCGGTTTCCGGAGATCCTGCAGCGAATGGAAGACGAAGAACAGCTGAAGGGCGGCCGGGTCACAAAGATAGTGCGGTCTATTCGTAAAGAAATAGAAGAATTGGCCGCTGAGCCTGCCCGGTGGGAGCACTGGTCTGGCGAGGGTTATATCCCTGATTATTCGCGCGTACGTGAGCGTCTGGAGTCGCTGCTTGAGGCGGGGCATGCCGATGAGGTGGTTCACCTGGGCAAAGACCTATGGCGTTTGGGTAACCGGCAACTAGAGTCTTCGGACGATGAAGGCGAAACCGGCGATCAGATCGCGGAATGCATGCAAGTGATTTTTCGTGCGGTACCGAATTCTTCCTTGTCACCCCGCGATCAGCTTCTTTGGATCATCGACGCTTGTCTCCAGGACGAGTTTGGGCTGCTCGACGATTCGGATGCTCCCTTTTCAAACCGCCGGTACGACAAGAAAGTGTGGGGCGAGGTAACTGATACTTTGCTTACCAGGCTCGAGAAGATGCCCCTGCCTGACAAAAAGTCCAACTTCTCGGCCGGCTATAGGCGTCAGGAGATAATGAGTTGGGCTATTGAAGCTCTCCACAACTGTGGGAGGAAGCGAGAAATTATTCCACTGTTGCAGCGCGAAGTCACAATAACCCAATGTTACTGCGCTCTCACAGATCACATGATTGCTGCCGGGATGAGAGCCGAAGCCAAAGCCGCTGCCGTCGACGGATTCCAACAAACAATGGAGAACGCTCCGGGAATCGCATGGAATCTTGAGGCCAAATTGTGCAAAATGGCCGAACAAGACAAGGATCTCCCTTTGGTTGCCTCTTATCGGGCCTTAGAATTTTTCAATCGGCCATCCCTCGACTCGTACATGACACTTGAGAAAGCAGCGCGGGCCGCTCGACAATGGTCTCCAGTTCGAGAGGCTGTAATAAAGTTTTTGGAGACTGGTGCCAGACCTGATTTACCAGGAGCCAAGACCACAGGCAAGACCGCTACCAAAGCAGCGCATTTGTGGCCGCTGCCAGCCACGCCAATCTGTGTTGCCAACACAAAACCAATACGACAAAATTATCCTGACATCACCACCTTAATAAGAATTGCGATTCATGAGAAGGATACACCTCAAATTCTACGATGGTATGAAACCGCGAAGAAAGATCGATTTGTTAGTGCCTCTGTTAGTGAGAACGTTGCAGAAGCAGTGAAGAAATCCCACCCGGACATATCTCTTGAAATCTGGCGAGCGTCCGCTGAGACAGAGATAAGTCTCGTAAAACCGTCTGCCTATGAAGTTGCAGCAAGGTACTTGCGGAGAATGAAGGATATTTATGAACGAACCAACCGACTCCCTGAGTGGAAAGCCCTTCTGACGAGTATTCGGATTCAGCACAAACTGAAACGCTCATTGATGCCGATTCTCGATGCCCTCGAAGCGAGAAGAATTATTGAAGGTTAGCGGATTCGAGCTCCATCTGAGGCTGAAACTTGGTGGATTGAGCAATTGCGGGCTGAAATCGCAGTTGCATTCAGGCCATGTTCTTGTTTTCCGAAGACAAAGCTGCATTACTCAGCCTTTGATTTTTTTCGACTTCGAGCCTTCTCAATTCCTTTCGTATAATCTTTCCAGTTGCTGTCATAGGCAGTTCTGGCAGGAATTCTATTTCCCTCGGAAATTCGTGGGCTGCAAGGCGAGTCCTGACAAAATCCTGTATCTCTCGGACCAGCTCATCACCTGAAGTAATCCCAGGCTTCAGCACGATGAACGCCTTGACTATTTCAGTCCGCAACTTGTCAGGACAACCAACCACTGCAACCATGCTTACTGCAGGATGCTTTAGCACGCAGTCCTCGATTTCCGCGGGGCCGATCCGATATCCTGCGCTGGTGATCACGTCGTCTTTCCTGCCCACGTACCACAAGTACCCGTCAGGGTCCTTTTTGGCGAGATCGCCGGTGAGCCCCCAGTCGTTGACGAACTTCTCACTGGTGGCTTGAGGGTTGCCCCAGTATTCCAGGAACATCACCGGATCGGGACGCTTTATGGCGACTTCTCCGACAATACCGGGTAAAACCGGGTGGCCTTCGGGGTCCACCACGTCAACCGAGTGACCGGGTATCGGCCGACCCATTGAACCAGGCCGAATTTCCATCAACTTCGAGCAATTCCCTACTACCAGGTTAACCTCGGTTTGGCCGTAGAACTCATTGATCATCAACCCCATGGTTTCCTTGCCCCAGTCGAGCAGTTCCGATCCGAGGGTTTCCCCACCCGATCCGATGCTGCGCATTTGATAGTTGTGCCGACTCCTGGGATCCTGAACCTGACGCATCATTTTGAGGGCGGTCGGAGGCATGAAAGCGTTCCGAATTTTGTGCTTCGCCATCAAATAAAAGGCTTCTTCAGGGTCGAATTTCCGTGCCCTGTGGGCCACGACAGTCACCCCGTGATGCCAACTTGGGAAAAGCACGTCTATCAGGCCGCCGATCCATGCCCAATCAGCCGGAGTCCAGAACCGGTCACCCTGTTCCGGGAAAAAATTGTGGGGAAACTCCACGCCGGGCATATGCCCCAGCACCACGCGATGAGCATGTAGAGCTCCCTTCGGTGGCCCTGTAGTGCCGGATGTATAGATGATTAGAGCAGGGTCGTCGGCTCTTGTGGCTACCGGCTCGAATTCGTCCGAGCCTTTTTCCACGAGCTTCCAGAAATCCGTCACTCCGGGCGGAGTTTCACCTGAAATCACCGCGATAAGACGGAGGTCAGGCAGCCTGTCCCTGATTTCCATCACCTTTGACAGATTTGGTCCGTCCGTCACCAGAGCTGACGCTGAACTGTTAGAGAGCCGATACTCCAGCGCATCCGTTCCAAACAAAGTGAAAAGAGGAATGGCCACGGCTCCGAGCTTGTAAGCCGCTATGTGGGTTATGGCGGTCTCAGGGCATTGGCCCAGAAGGATTCCGATCCTGTGCTCTCTGTGTATTCCGTTGGCCCTCAGGCCGTTGGCTAATTGATTGGAGAGGCGTTTCAACTGAGCGAAGGTGTAATCGGTTACCCGTCCTTGGTGATCCTCATAGATCAGAGCCTTCCGATCCCGTTGGTCCGCCCATTTATCGCAGACGTCCACACCGATGTTGTAGAGCTCCGGAACTTGCCATTCAAAGGACTCGAAAACCTCTTCGTATGTTTTTCCCAATTTCAGCATGGCATCTCCCTCAAGGAATGCTAACTCAATCTTTATCCAGAGCGCTTCGGACAGCACGCAGAATTTCTTTGAAGTTGTAGGGTTTGCTAAGGAATTCCTTCGCGCCGCTTTCCAGAACTTCCCGGGCCGGTCCCTCCGAGGAATAGCCGCTGGCAACAATCACTTTTGCCTTGGGATTTATGGCGAGCAATTCTTGAAGGCACTGACGGCCTCCCATGTCCGGCATGACTAGATCCAGAATGATCAGGGATATTTGGTCCTTGTGCTCTCGATAAATTTCCAGGGCTTCACGTGCGGTAGCCGCGGTAATCACTTCGTAGCCCACTTCACAGAGAAGCTCTCTGCCGAGATTCCTTATGGATTCTTCGTCGTCCACCAGGAGCAGGATTTCATTACCGAATGCCGGCATTGTCATCGTGGTCTCCGGATCGAATTGGGCTTGTGTTTCGATGGCCGGGAAGTAGATATGAAAAGACGTTCCCATGCCTGGCTCGCTGTAGCAGGTAATATGGCCCCCATGGCCTTTCACTATCCCGAAAACCATGGACAGCCCCAATCCTGTGCCCTCTCCCTGATTTTTCGTGGTGAAGAAAGGTTCAAAGATGCGATCGAGGATGTTCTTGTCCATACCATGGCCGGTGTCAGAAACTACTAGCATCACGTAGTCCCCGGGCCTGGTCTCCAGACAAGTACTACAGTATTTTTCGTCCAGCGTTACATTTCTTGTTTCCAGGATCAGTTTTCCACCTTCAGGCATGGCGTGCTTCGCATTGACAGCCAGATTGAGCAAAATTTGCTCTATTTGAGTTGGGTCCGCGTTTGCAGATCTCAGGTTGTCTGTCAGGCGCAATTCTATTTCGATCATCTTGGGAATAGTGCTTTGGAGCAGATCTTCTATTTGTTTCAGCTCGGAATTCAGGTTAACCGGCCGGAGGTTCGTCTCGACCCTTCTACTGAAGGTAAGTATGCGCTGAACCAGGTTGCTTCCCCGTTTGGCAGCAGCCCGTATGGCAGCCACGCGATGGTAATCTTGCCCTACCCTGTCTTTTCCCAGCAAAAGTAAATCCGCGTAACCCAGCACTATCTGCAAAAGATTGTTGAAGTCGTGGGCAAGGCCTCCTGCCAGCGTGCCTATAGCTTCCATCTTTGCAGCCTGGCCGAGTTGCTCCTCCAGACGTTTTTGCTCCGTGACGTCCCTGATATATTCGATTACTCCCTGCAACTCTCCGGTAGACTCCACAACGAGAGGGAAGGAATACACGTCCAACCACCCCGTCATTTCCCCTTCCGGTCCTCGCCTGGGAACCACTGCATGCGAAGATTGGCCGGTTCCAATGGTTCTGAGACTTGGACAGGAGTCACAAGTTTGACTTGAGAGCTGGTAAACTTCGTGACATTTCCTGCCGATGTACGGAGCTCCATGGGGAAACATGCGTTCGATTGTGGGATTGACGCGAATTATGTTCAATTTTTTGTCAAGGATGCTCAGCCCGTCCTGTATGCATTCGAAGACACTCGACAGAAAACGTTCTCTTTCCTTGAGGGCTTCTTCCCCCTTCTTACGGTAGCTAATATCTTCACAGGTCATCAGGTGTTCACCGGTAATCAACTGCACGGTCTGGAAACCAATTATTTTGTCGGTCCCATCCTTGCATCTGACCGTAAAAGTCCTCGGCCGTTGCTCGCCGGCAATGGACCCTTTGAGGTCTTCGATCCAGTCTGAGATCACCTCGTGTCTGCATAGGGGATCCGGGTACGCCTTTCTAAACCATTCCCGGCCATTGGGAACATCCTCGAGACGGTACCCGAACAACTCCTCAAACTTGGGATTGATGTATCGAAAAACACCATCCGAGCCAATCACCAGTAATCCGAATGGAGCGTTGTCAGACAAAATCTGGAACCTTCTCTTCTCTATGTCCAGAGCGTCCTCAGCCATTTTTCGGTCCGTGATATTCTTTTGCGCGCCAAGCATTCTGTGAATGCGGCCGCTTTCGTCTCTCTGAAAGACTCCGTTATTTTCCATCCAAAGATAAGTGCCGTCCTTGCGCTTGAGTCTGTAATCCACATGATATTTGCTGCCGTCGAGCAACGCGCATTCCAACAGCTCCAGCGCTCTAGAGCGGTCTTCTGGATGAATTAGTTCTTTCCAGGCCACAGCGTCCACATTTTGAAATTCTTCAGGGCTGAAACCCGTATTTTGTTGGATAGCACCGGACCACTCTATTTGCCCCGTGGAAACGTCGTAATCGTATACAAGCTGACCGGTTTGCTCTGCCACAACGCGGAAACGTTCTTCACTTTGTCTCAGGTGGTCCCTGGCGATCTTGCGATCCGTCACATCCCTCGCGATCCCGTGCACAGCGACCGGCTTGCCTTGACTCCTGATTATTCGTGAAGTTACTTCCAGCCATCGAAGCTTTCCGGATTTCGAGCGAACCAATGTCTCGTAAGGGCCCGTGCTCTCGACACCATCTTCGATTTTTTTTCGGAAATTCTCCTCTGTGATGGCCAGATACGAGGGGTCTACAATATCCCTGAAATTGAGATTCACAACTTCCGCGGGAGTATAACCCAAGATCGTTAGGGCCGCTGCGTTGGCCGAAGTATAATTGCCACGATTGTCATGGGTATAGATCAGGTCATGGGCGTTCTCGAAGAGATCTTTGTATCTCTGTTCGCTCTCCCGTAGGGCTTCTTCGGCGGTTTTACGATCCGTTATGTCCCTGGCTATCGCCAGAAATCCGTTGACTGCATCGTCCTCAGCCATGAGTTGAACATTTTGTCCCAGCCACAGCATCCCACCTTGTTTCTTCAGAATGGGGAATTCTTGATAGGTAACAGGAAGCCTTCTAAGTGCTTGCATCGCATAGAACCTTCCCACTTTCTTGGCGTACTCCGAAGGTACCAGGTCCATGTAGTGCCTGCCGATAATTTCGCCCTCCGAGTATCCGCTGATTCTTAATCCCATCGGATTGACAAACGTGAAAAAGCCTCTGTTATCTGTCATATATATAATGTCATTGGCTGTCTCTACTACCTGACGGTATTTTCTCTCGCTTTCGGAAAGTTCTCGTTCAGCTTGTTTCCTCCGAGAGATTTCGCGCTCCAGTTGATCGCTAATCTTCCTATTAAGTACCAATTGCCTCTTTTCGGTGCTCAAGTCTTCTATGAGGACAAACACAAATCTGTTCTCCATCATCCGAACAGCTCGAAAGGTCATACGGCCCCATATTTTGCCGTCCTCTATCTGGAGGATGCCTTCACAGGTTTGGGTTTTTCTGTTGGCAAAGACTGCTTCAAGTCTGTCTTGGAATCTCCGAGCCGTGGACTCGTCGGGGAAAAGATTCCTAAAGGGTAAAGCCACTATTTTTTTATAGGCGGCACTTATTCTTCCGCAGGCCTGATTAGCCAAGACCACATTGAATTGATGATCTATCAGCATAGAGGGGATAGGCAGGGTTTGAGCCAGCTTGTCGAATGTGCTTCCGAGAATACCGCTTTCAACATCAAAGCTACCCGAGCGGGTTACGCCGGTAGTCAGGAGGCGGTTCAGGTCGATGGACTCCGTGTGCTCATCTTCCTCGACTGAATAGTCATGGAAATCGTTGTCTTTCACAACTCACCTCCCCGCACATTGAAACTGCCCATTGTTTTCCCTGAGTGTTTTTCGATCAGATGTCAAGGGGGAATGCCTCACACCTGCGATTTTACGTGTGTGGTGGTTCACCTGCAAGTGCTAATGACATCTTGAGCTTGTACAGCCGATCAGCCCCTTTTGAAATGGAGTCTTACTCTTCTCCTGTGCGATAGGTTTTGCGACACACTTGTTTAAAGAAAATGCCGTTGCCCCATCTGCAAGTAAGATCATCGAGTCAGAAAAATTTTCGAGCTTGATCGGTCAGGGGTCAATATCTAATGGCGATACACCATGGAACAAGAAAACCGATTGGCCCGGCAGCGCCTGGGCCGCACCATCAGCTGACGGCCGCGGACTTTCGCTCCGGCCAAGTCGGGGTCACAGAAACGAAGTCCGATGAAAAAGGTGGAATGACCGGTAAGATGCCGGTCGCTACCGGCGCTTGCATGCATCGTTGTGGCGTGTCTTGCCATGGAGGTTGGCATCAAACACAACACTCGTAGCACCTGAAATCGGAAAGTATTAGCGACAGTTCTCTTCAGATTCGCGGCACATTTTGATACTATCAAGCCTGTCGCGTAAGAGACACCTATCAAGGTCCGGCCGCATTTTGTTACGGAGATCTACCGTAAAATGCTGAAGTCGAACGAATCCAACGGGATCACTGCCGAGATTCTCCAGGGCATCCCCACGGCTTTCAGGCGCCTGGCCCAAGAAAAGAACGTTCTCCGTGAATTCACCCCCGGAGAAATTATTCTAGGCCCAGGCCGCAACAGTGAACATATATTCCTGTTGATCTCCGGGGAAGCCAGTGTGGTGCTGCGCGACAGTGACGATGAAAGAATTTCTGTAGACACACTGGGGCCGGGAGACATATTCGGCGAGATCCATTTCTTTACCGGCATTCCTTGGCATTCAGATTCGGAGCTTGTTGCCGACGAGCCTTGCCGTGCCTTGGAAATATCCGAATACGATTTCGAGCAAGTCATGAGAACCGATCCGGACTTCACGGTAAATCTGGTGAAGAACCTGGTCCGCAAGATAATACGGCTGGACAGATCAGTTCTCAAAATAAAGCGCAAGAGACGCGCCCTTCAGAGCCTCATCAGTCAACGAGAGCACATTTTCCCGGAGTTCGTCACAGAAGATTACATCGTCAGGCGTCTTTCTGCGCGCATGGAAGAACTCGCCCATTCGGACACTCCGGTCCTCATAATCGGAGAAACCGGTGTAGGTAAGGAAATCCTGGCCCACAGCATTTTTAGCTTGAGTCACCACTGTAAGGAGGTGTTCCTCCAAGTGGATCTCCTGAGGTCCCCGGGCCCGTTGCCTTTCAGCGAAGTGCCCACTGGAGACGCGCATACCGAACAGGAACTTACTGAAAGGCAAATACGATTATTTTTCGGGTACGAGGAACCCACGCGGGACGGAGGCATTAACGAAATCCCGGGTTACTTTGAATTGTCCGAAGATGGCACTTTGCTGGTCAGGGGCGTTGAGAAACTAACTGCTGTGGTGCAGATGAAGCTTTTGGAAGCCATTGTTACTGAGACTTTTCGCCGTCATGGCAGCATGAGCCTTCACAGGGCAAAGGTGCGGCTCGTAGCCACCACAAGGCTGGATCCTCCACAAATTGAGTTGGAAAGACATCCGCTACTGTACGCCCTTCTGGAAAAAGCTCTCGTCATTCCACCCCTGAGGGCCAGACGCAGGGAAATCCCGGGACTGGTCAAACATTACTTGAGCAAACACAGCCAGGAAATCGGCAAGACCGTCCCGAAACTACCGAAAGAAACACTGAAGGCCTTGGTGAATTACTCTTGGCCCGGGAACCACCTGGAATTGGCCACTACCTTGAAAAGGGCAGTTTTGGTTGCAGAGGGTGGTATTATTCATCCGCATGACATTTACTTCCACCTGAAGAAAACTGAAGGACGAGGCAAATTCAATCTGCTCAGATTAGGCCCGATCAGACGAGCCCTGATGAGCCCCTTATTTCCTGCAGTTCTGCAAAGCGCAGGCATACCGCTTTTTTTCATTGTCTTGGCCATTTTGTTCCTGGGGCCTTCAGATCCCTCGAGAAACCCCGCTGCTTTGTTCAGTTGGGCGCTGGGATGGCCGATTCTAATAGTTGGGGCCTTTTTATGGGCACGTTTTTGGTGTTCCCTCTGTCCCATGGGCACTGTGGGTGAGTGGGCCAAGAAGATATTTTCCCTTGAAAAGCCATTTCCTGCCTGGTTGAAACACCGGAGCGACTTTTTGATGGCTGCCGCGGCTCTTATGGTGATCTGGTTCGAGACCGTGACAGAAATTAGGAACTCGCCGGTTGTTCTCGGATTATTGTTGTCCGCAATGCTTGTTTCAGCGGTGCTTGTTTCGGCGATATTCGAGCGCCAGGCCTGGTGCCTGTACCTGTGCGGGTTAGGCGGGATGGCCGGAGTCCTTGCAAAGACGTCCATGCTTGAGCTCAGGGCGGACCGGAACGTCTGTATATCCCAGTGTGCGACCAACGAATGCTTCCTGGGAACAGAAACAACCGAAGGATGTCCCTTTGGCCAGGCAGGTCCGAGGTTGCACAGCAACCGTCTCTGCAAGCTTTGCACGGCTTGCCTGAAGAGCTGCCCCCATGGAGCCATGAATCTGAATCTCAGGATTCCCGGGCAGGAGCTATGGGAAATTCGAAATTCCAATACAGGTACGGCTTTCCTCGTAGTGAGCTTGCTCGGGGGCCTTTTCAGTGAAATGGGCCGAAAAATGCCCCTATATCAGTTACTAACTGATTTCATGCCGGTCCCGGATGTGATTCGTATCACCTTATTTTTCGTTGCGACCTTGATTGCAGTAAACCTGACTCTTTGGCTAGCTTCCGCAATATCCGGTCGTTTTTTTCGGGAAACCGTCACCGAGAATTACACGCGCTACGGATTGGCTTTGCTTCCGCTTACTCTTGCCTGCTTCATGGCCTTCCACATGTACTATTTGATCTATCTCGGCGTACAACTTCCTATTCTCGTGAGCCAGAACTTTGATTTCGCGGTATTTACTCATCTCATTGTGACTGTGTCTCCGGAGAGGACATTCTTAATTCAGCAAATCATTGTCTGGACAGGTCTAGTGTGGACATTTTTCGTGATATTTCGCGTAGGAAAAGGCTCAAAGGAAAGGCTTTCAGCGGTGCTTTCGGCAGTTTTTCCCCACATGATTGCAGCGTTTATCTTCGCGTACCTACAGATTCAGGCTATGAAATTCTACTTTTACGGTTGAGTCTCCAGTGTAGCCTTACGCCGACAGAGAAGTCCACCTCAGAATTCTCTTTCAGATGGAACTACCGCAAGTCAACATATGGTGAGCGTGCTTTCGCAGTAATATGGGCTTCTGGTGGTAAGCGACTTAGCTACAAGCCGTTAATCGCCCAATCCGTTCGTGCTTGGGCTTCAAAGGAGGAGGAACCATGAACCCAAAGAAGAAGAAAGGCCGAAAGGAGCGGCTAGAGCCGCTCTCTTTCTACGGCCACCATCCAAAGGAGGTGATCAGGGCATCTATGCGGGTTGATCCAGAAAAATTAAGAAAGCTCGAAGAAGAAGAGGCAAAACAAGAAAGGCTGGCAAGACAAAATGTCCCAGAACCTTCAAAATAGACACTTCGGTCTTCTCTCAATCTCCCATCTGTGCGATTCATCAATAATTTCGACTCCTAATCTCATCAATTGTTTGGAAAAGTGGTCTGTTATCTTTCAGTATCCCCTTTTGTTTCAGATCTGAAATTAGCTGTTGTAATTTCTGCAGGTTGTTCCTTTTGGTCATTGTTTGTTTTTTTGATGACAATACTTTTTCAACCTCGGTTGTTAGCTGTCCTTTCATATTGGCTTTCCTTCCGCTCTAAAAATAGTTCTTGTTATGAAGAAAGATTCGATAGTTGTGTCTCTGTGTATAACCGATAAGCAACTCGCTGTAGTTCCTAATCAACTTTCGGAGCTTCACATTCTTGGAATAGTCGTCAATTTCTAGTCGCAAAACATCCTTAAGTTTGTCTATTCCAATCATGCGACCATGTGAGTGCCAAAATTTGTTGTCTGCAAGTTTCTTGGCGATCTCTTCGGCGCGCGCTTCTTTTTCTTTCTGAGTTACAGGTTTCCCCAGCTTCTTTTTGTTGGTTCTATGCGTTTGCCAATTGGCGAATTTGTATTTCACCAGCCAATTTTTGAGAAGAGTGTTCGTCAAATTCTTGGCCTGCTCGTAGCTACTCAAAACTGCCAAGTCTAGCTGCGATAACATTAGGAATTCGGCTTCTGATAACTGGCCTTTCTTGGATTTATCGATCATTCGCTGAACTTGATCAAGATATCCGAGTGCAGGCACAAGCTCTTCTCCTCGCAGGACTTGAGGATCGATAGGTCCGAGTGAGGACGTATAATCCATGAAGATTTTGTCCCCCGACATGCAAAATATTGTTCCGGCTGACATTGCGATATCGGGAACCACAAAATAGACTTCAGAGTAATGAAACCTGATAATATCAACAAACTTTTCAACGATCTCGACAACCCCACCGCCTGTATGTAAGAAAACAGCAATGCGATTCTGATTCGGTGAGTTGTCTTTTACGACGTCGATGAGATCAGCGAGACGCTTATCATAGCCTGGATAAATAGGACCGTTGTAAAATATGACATCAGCCTTGAATTCGGCTTCGAGATCCATAGCACGTTGTTTTAGGCTGGTTCGTATACACTCATCATAGACTTCCATGCCTTACTCCCAAGCCGTGGTATGCCGCAAATCGAACGGAGACAGGACTCCCAGAATACAAAGGTTATTATATTATCGTGCCTATCCTAGATTTGTCAAGTGCGCGTTGAACTCCAAGCGTAGACTAGCAGTCGCCTTATCATAGCGCGCGCAGATGTCAATAGCGTGGCACGTTTTCTATGAAAACGTCCGCTACCAACACCTGGGTCGCGCCAAGTGCAAATTTCCGACTTGTCATTTTCGCGGAGGCGGGAATGACGATCTCTCGGCGTCCCGGAATTCCCTAACGGAATGCGAATTAGTACCACACAAATTCGCTTTCAAAAGAGTATGACTGGAGCGACCCCCTTGGTAAAGAAGGTCCCCTCAGACCTTCTGCAAGAAACTTTAAAGGATTCCGGGAAATGCCAGAAGTTCTTGAAAAGGGGTTTGAGGAGAAACTTCTTGAAAGAAACTTCTCCCCAAACCCCCCTTCTTTGAACGCAAATCCTTATCATCTAATCTCTCGGCAGATTTTTGTACCAAGGTTCAGGAATTTCAGGCGGCTGGCCCAGGTTGGCCTTGGATCCCTCCAATGCGGTGAGCACCCAGACCAGTGCTTTCATCACGGCAGACTTCAAGAGGTCGTCCAAAGGTTGCCTTATCGTGTACATCATTATCGGGCAGTTTCTCTCGTGAATGAGAAGCATTCCCTGCATTATCAGGCCCCGTATCTTCTCCAGGGCCGACCTGTAGTGATTGACCACCCGATCCGGCACAGGAGAGACCACTGCAGTCATGGTCTGGTTTTTGAACTGAGTCCATCCTGAAGCAGTCACGGTCACCGGGCGGTGCGAAGCGACTCGTTCGGATTCATCGTAAAAGCAAAGCCCGTCAAGAGTCCTGATATATGAAGTGGCAATGCTGTCTCGGCCGTCCACCCAGATCTGCTCTATCAGAAATCGGTCTTTTGCCTGCACGGCCTCGTCACCGAGTTCCGATAACCCGCCCTGTTTTTCCCACAGTGCATGATATCGGCCGTCTGTCTTTTCACCGATGACACAAAAATAGCCGGATTTAGTCTCCGGCCACCCGATGCCGCCCCAGATTTTGTTGAACTTTTCAACATGCATTGTCCCGGAAACCGCGATTGCACCGTCTCCGAGGTACTCGGCTCGCATTGTTCAGAATTCCCCTCCTTTGGGCAGAATTCCGGCAATAAACCGGTTTTCCCAGTTGTGGGTTCGCATTTCATTGGCTATGGCAAGGGCCATTATTTCGTCATCGTGGGTAAGCTTGGAATCCGGTGCCTTGTAGCTCTGTCTAAAGCACTTCTTTTCCGGATCCCACACAAGTCCTTGCATCTCAAGTAGCGTGCTTCTGCAGTATATGATCAGTCCCCTGCTTTCGATCGTCTGAGCAAGGCGGCTCAGCATTGCCTCCTTCGTGGTTTTATTGGTTATCCATCCGAGGCGGCGGGTCTCTTCGGGGATTTTGCGGTCAGTGTACGTGTGGTAATAGAGGTTCGGATACCCGGTAATCTGTGGGAAGTCTGCAAGCCCTCTTTCGCACGCGGTTAGAGTGGCAAGCCCAGGACCGTTTCGTTCTATTCCCAACAGGCCGAAATTGTAGAACGAACCGAGCAGGAACGCGTCTACGCCTGCCGCCTCGGCACGCACCCGGTTGGACCGATATCGAGCCACCACTTCTGCCGATTCGTTACAGACAACCTGAATTACAGTGTAGTCTGCTCCAACCCCTTCCCCTACGTCCATGCCGAGGCTGTACGTGAGGTACTGTTCCGGCAACTTCCAGAGTTCGAGAGGACCTTTGTCGAATTCCACGAATTCCGGGTCAGCGGAGTTCTCCCGGAATTTCAGGTAACCCCTATGTGACGGCGGGCGAGCGGTGGCCTCGAGAAGATCCTCCAGAACGTCCTGGTCAAACCACGGCATACCAGTGAACACAAACGCCAATCTGGCAGCAATTGGATATTCCTGATGAAACTTGTCCCAGGAATTGTGACACTGGTTTTTTTTCGTGTATATGGCCCATTTTAGTTGTTCAAGATTCAGTGAATACCTGTTCGAGTAATCTTCCTCTTCGGGTGTCAATTCCAGTGGTTCTCCAGGCACAGCCGGAAGGCTGTACTCGGGGAATTCTTTCCAGGAAAGGAAAATCGGCTCCATGTCCGATTCGCCTCGTTCCGCTGCTATCCACGTCCTGTGAAACAGATTGCCCACGCCGTTTGCCGTGGATTCCCAGAAAATCAGCGTGTCCCAATGCCGGGGCACAGACTGATTTATAGCAAGGATCGGCTCTTCCGGACGCTCCCAGAAAGCCACCTCGCTCGCATGAACGTAATGGAAAGTTGCCCCTCGGCCAAGGTTCCGGTTCGCAGCAGTATCGATCTGCATCTTAGAGTAATGGGGAGCCGGATACTCGATGCGTCTGGAATTTGTGGCCGCAGACCCCGTGGCCCGCTCCAAATCCAAGGTGCCGCAAAACCTCTGCGCCATGGAAAAGATTGTCTGCCCCCCTTCGATGGAATTTGCCACCACAAGTCCGAAACGATACGGATACCGCGTTACCAGAGCAAAAATGAAAGCCTCGATCAGCGTGGATATGCCCAATTGTCGCGACTTGCAGCATATGAAACGGGCAGGGACCTGCTTTTCCCTGCATTCCATCAGTTTGTGGAAGACCTCCTCCTGCGATCGGTTCATTATCAGGGAGATCAGCTCGCCACGCTTGTTTATGATCTTTAGGTTCTCAATGAACCTCTGGATGTGAAACAGATCGTCCCCGGAAGTGGGCACGATCTGCTTCAAGGCTTGCGACAGTCTTTCCGTGCGTATTCGAGATTTGCGGAGACTATTCTCTTCGTGGGGAGCGGACTCAATTGTCCATTCGGTCATTCCAAATTTCCCTGGGCCTGCTCTGTTGGCTCATTCTTTTCGCGGCAATCCGTTTCATCCAGCCTTCCAACTGACAGAGTTTCCCGGCTATGGCCGCTGCCTCTTCGTTTTTCAAGCGGGTCTCCATCATTGCGCGAGCTGTGTTCAGGAGCTTATCCAGCATTTTGATCTGCTCCATTGTCTCTTTGGAGGCAGCAGGAACTTCGGATATGAGCTGGGCCAACAATTCCAGGGCCGATGAGGGTGTGAATTCAGTCTGTGCAATCTTTCTGATCCGATCCGCAAAAGCGGAATCGACTGAATTCACGTCATTTGAAGCAATCCCGTCCGGAACAGCACTGAGATCGCTCTCAGAGATTCTTTTTCCTTTGGCGGCCATTGGTAACTATAGTTTCGCGATTTTTGTATGCTTGCTTCCGCGCGCATAGCGCGTTTGGTTGAATTTTGGCGACGCATTGATTTCGCTGGGCTTCGCACAAATTCCGAAGGAGAAATGACTCCTTCGGGCAGCGGCGAGCATGTCG
>JACRDE010000210.1 GCA_016212935.1 Desulfomonile tiedjei
AACGTTTCCCCATTCACTTGGGCGGTGAACCCGTCCGCTTCCAACAAACGTTTTGAAAGTCCTTCGATCTTTGGCAGCTCATAGTGGAAAAAAAACTGCATGGTTTGGTACTTGCCCTGGTAGAAGGCAGCCTCCTCATTTGCCAGGTTTCCGGCCAGAGCCTTCTGCGCTGCAATACCTTGCCGCAACCACTGCCAGGCAATAGCCACGATCCCGAACATCTCCAGGTAAAGAGTCGCGTCTGCCAGAAACCGCTCGCGGTCCCCGACCCGGCTCAAACCAACAAGATGATCCGTAACGTGTGCAAGGACATGCATGGCCTGCTCCAGCCGTACCGCATAAGATCTAAGCCGGTCGGACTCAGATGCTGCTCGCATCGTCTCTGCGACTTCCTGTAAGAATAGAGCGAAAGCAGCTCCATCTCTGATGATGACTTTACGACCTAGGAGATCCATGCCTTGAATCCCTGTGGTGCCCTCGTGAATCGGATGAATGCGTATGTCACGATAGAACTGCTCCAAAGGAAATTCGTCGCAGTATCCGTATCCCCCCAATACTTGCAGCCCCTGGCTAACGCTGATGATGCCCATCTCCGAGGGATACGACTTGGCCATAGGCGTGAGCAAATCTAGCAGCAGGGAGTATCTTGTTTGCTCTTCACCTTCAGTCGCCTCGACTAGATCCGAATACCGCCCGCATTGCAGTAGGAGGGACACGGCGCCCTCTACAATGGCTCTCTGAAAGAGCAGCATGCGTTTAACGTCGGAATGTTCGATGATGGGGATCTGCGGTTGTATTGGGTCCTTGTCTGTAATCCGGCGACCCTGAGGTCTTTCTTGGGCGTAGGCCAACGAAGCGTAGTACGCTGCAGATGCTATGGCCGCTGCTCCTATGCCGACCTCGATACGGGCGTTGTTCATCATTTGGAACATGTAGCCCAGTCCCTTATGCTGTTCGCCGATCAGCCATCCGCGGCAGTCATCATTTTCACCAAGAGAAAGATGGGTGATGGGACATCCGCGGTAACCAAGCTTGTGGAATACGCCGGCCGTGTTTACGTCGTTAAACACGAGATCGTTTCCATTCGGTCTCATTCTCGGAACAACGAACAGACTGATTCCTTTGATACCAGCCGGAGCACCCTTGATCCTGGCCAGCATAAGATGCACCACATTGTCCACGCCGTCGTGATCTCCTGCGGAAATGAAGATCTTCTGTCCTCTGATTCGGAAGTACCCTTCATCAGTTGGTTCGGCTGTGGTGGTGATGTCCGCCAGGGAACTACCGGCCTGCGGCTCGGTCAACGCCATAGTACCCTGCCACTTGCCTGCGTACATGTTGGGAATGAATTGTTCACCGAGTTCTGTTGAACCGAAGGATTCAATGAGGTGAGCCGCTCCTGCAGTGAGCATTGGATAGACACTTGCCGAGTAGTTTGCAGCAGCCCACGTGAACATGCAGGCAGCGACAATGGAACGAGGGAGTTGCTGTCCGCCCGAGTCGAATGGCGCGGCAGCACTAATCCACCCTCCTTCGCCACACTCGGTCATAAAAGCCCGCACCATTGGATTGACCTTCACTCGACCGCCCACATACTCAGGAGCTTGCCTGTCCATTTCCTGAAGCTTCGGGTGCAGCAACTCCCGTCCCACGCGAAAAGCGGTGTCCAAGACCATGTCGAATGTCTCGCGATCATGATCCTGAAAACGGGAATACCGGGTGAGCGACACAACATCGTGCACTTCGTACAACAAGAACCGTATATTGCGCAGGCTGACAAAAGTATCAGACATGGGTTCCTCTCACTCCATGATCTCAAAGTATTTGATGTCTTGAATATTGCCCTGCATTTCTTCCCTGTCCCTGAACACGGCGGCAACCTTCATGCCCACAGCTATCCTTTCCACGTTCGTTTCGTTGATGATATGGGAGAAGATATTGTCGGATCCCTCTATTTTGATGTACCCGTAGGTATACGGAATGGGGCGCTGCTCTCCTGTGGCCGGATCCGGAAACGGATAGTTGACCACTGAAAAGGCCATGATAGTCCCCAAGTTCGCCAATATGACCAGTTCATCCAGTTCCATGAAACAGGGAGCGCACAATCTCCGCGGAGGCACGTACACTTTCCCGCATTGAGGACAACGGATACCGATGAACCGCTGATGCGCCCTTATTTCATGGAAGAACAGGCTACCGTATTTTCCTATCGACCATTCGTAAGGCATGGGAGTGCTAAAGGTTAATGTCAGTAACTGCCCGTAATCCCGTTCCGTTGTCATTGCTTCGTTCCTCTTTCCCGTCATGGACGAACTGTACCCAGGATCACCATATCAGACCAAAAACACCCACCAAAGCCTGTGGCCAAAGCCACTTCCACATCGGGGACTTGTCTCTGGCTTGCCTTTCCCATGACCTGACCGGCAGCTTCGGCAACCCTTAAGAGAGCCGTGGCACCGATGCAATTGGTGCTGATGACTCCACCTGAAGGATTAACAGGTATTTTGCCACCCATGTCGGTATGGCCGTCCTGGATGAATCCAGGTCCTTCCCCTGGGCCACAGAATCCTAACTCCTCAATCCATTTAAGGCCTGCATAAGAATAGGGGAGATAGAGTTCAGCTACATCGATGTCCTCTGCCGGATTTCTAATTCCGGCTTGCTGATATGCTTCTCTCGAAGCTCCCTGCAGAGATACGAGACCCGCGTTGTAATCAACATCGCCGAACCACGTATACGTGTGGCGCACAGCACATGCCCTTATCCAAGCCGGCTTGGGAGCGATCTTTTGGGCCACTCCGTCCGCTGCAAACACGACTGCAGCCGCACCGTCCGTCCTCGGGCACACGTCCAGCAATTTGATGGGGTACGCGAGCATCGGTGACGCCATCACGTCTTCAACTGTGATAGGCCTTCTCAAATGCGCATGGGGATTGTTGAGCGCATGGGTACGATCTCTTACAGCTACTCTCGCCGCATCCTCCTGCGTCGCCCCATACTGCTTCATGTAAGCGCTGGCTTCCGTTGCCAGACTCGGTATGGCCCCGGAATAGGAGAAGCGGTCCCAGATTGGATCGCTGCACGTAATGATGGCAGCGGTCGTATCGCTTTCGGAGTTCTTCTCCCAGCCAATGGCAAGAACTCTGTCAAACAGCCCGGAGGCTACGTGGTAATACGCTGCAATTGCTACCGAGGTGCCAGTAGTGCCCCCGGTGGTTACCTTCATGATCGGTTTCATGACAGCGCCAGAACCCTCAACGCTCCAGGTGTCCACATAATTGATGGACTCGAAATGATCCATGTTACCGATGACGACTGCATCGATGTCGTGAATAGATAACTCGCAGTCGTCCAAAGCCCTCTTTACGGCCTCATATATCATTTCACGACCGTTCACGTCCGGTCTATGACTTCTGTGATCCGTCTGTCCTGTGCCGACTATTGCAACCCTTCGTGCCATGTTCTAGCCTCTTATTTCTCCGAGCTCAAAACCCATACGCAGTGACTCTGGCCACAGGGCCCGTTGATGCCGTGGGCAAGCGCAGTCTTCGCTCCCGGTACCTGACGATTTTCAGCCTCGCCTCTGAGCTGGAGAACGGCTTCAATAATCCGAGCCAGCCCGGCAACCAGCAAGGCATGGGCCGAGAGTACTCCTCCAGACGGATTGACCGGCAATGTTCCCGACATGGTTGTAATTCCGTCATCGAGCAGCTTGCAGCCTTCACCTGGGCTGCAGAATCCCAGTCCCTCCAGCCATAAGGGCTCCATGTAACTGAAGGCATCGTAGAGTTCCACCACGTCAAAAGCTTTCATTGGATCGGTAATCTCGGCCATGGCGTAAGCCTTCTCGGCCGCGTCTCGAAGGGACCTGGGATCTGCCAAATCCCTGTCGCCAAGGAAATATGCTTCGGCACAATGCGCAAGGCCCTTTATCCAGACAGGTTTTGTCTTAGCCTTCGATGTGTAAGATTCGTTCGCAATAATGATGGCAGCCGCTCCATCGCTCACCGGACTGCAGTCCAAGAGCTTCAGAGGATCGGCTATCTTTCGCGAGCCCATCACGTCCTCTATAGTCAAGTCCATAGGCAGATGGGCGTAGGGGTTGTTCTTGGCATTGCCATGGTTTTTCACCGATACCTGTGCGAAGGATTCTTCCCGAATACCGTAGCGGTCCATGTACACGCTTGCCTGGAGAGCGGATGCCGTGATGGCCTCCAGGCCCAGGAAACGCTGGAAAATTGGATCAAACATGGCGTTGGTGATGTGCTTAACGTCGCCTTCGCTTCCTTTTGAATGGGCTACCACTAAGGTCGTATTGAACCCGCCCAATACCCGCATGGCTCCGTACAAGGCACCGAATGTTCCATCCCCCTCCACTGTAGAGACGTTTTTGTCGTGGGCGCCGGCAGCCTCACCCACTGCCATGGATGAGATGGTTCTACCGTCGAGGAAATCATTCGAGACGGTGATGACATTATCAATATCTTTCAAGGTAAGGCCGGAGTCCTCCAAAACTTGCTTGGTCATCTCGAAAACAAGATCGTAGCAAGTCTTATCCTTCTTTCTTCGCTCATATGTGGTTTGCGCAGCGCCAACGATGGCTATGTTGTCCATGTTCTTCTCCGCAAGGTCAGATAATCTGAAAGGAATCGATGTCCAGGATGTGTCCGGTCCGCTCGCTTGGGTCCTTGAACTGCGCTTTGACACGAACTCCGTTTTTCAGTCTGTCCAAATCGCGCTTGATGATGTGTACCAAGCCCACATCCGCACCGTCGAGACGAATCAAAGCATAGGCAAAAGGCGATTCCACAGGCTGAAGCGGATATTTAAACCGAACGACGGTGTGAGCTGATACGATTCCTTCATTGCCTAATTCGACGAATTCATAGATGTCTGTGAAACAACTGCCGCAGTTCTTGCGTGGTGGGACGTAGGTTGTGTTACACTTAGTACATCGATTTCCTATTATCTTTGCCTCGTCCCTCAGAGCGATGAGAAACTTGCTACCCACTTCGCCCACCCACCATGTGTAAGGCACTGCGATCTGCCCCTTCAGGGTCAGAGGCTCAACTTGATCCAGATTCACTGTCATGATCTATACCCCTACTGATGCTCTGCCCCTATGGTCGAAGGGCTCACGCATTTCGTCTCAAGCGCATAGCCGTCAAGCAAACGAGATCTACGCTGCGCACCTTTGGTCAAACCTCCAATAGGACGCCCTCTCCCTGCGAAAGGCCTCCGCATATGGCTGCCACGCCGCTACCGCCGCCACGCCGTATCAATTCATACATGAGCGTCATGGTGATGCGAGCACCACTCGCGCCCACAGGATGCCCGATGGCTATGGCCCCGCCGTTGACATTTGTCTTTTCTTGCAGAGTCCGGTACTTTTCAGGTTCATTTCCGGCCAGCATCTTCAAAGACACCAGAGTTACTGCCGCAAAGGCCTCGTTGATTTCCATGAGATCCATCTGATCAATGGTTTTGCCCAACTTAGTCAACAGTTTCTCAATGGTCTGAGCAGGGACACAGGCCATGTATTTCGGAGCGCCAGCCGCGCATTCGCAGGCTTTGATAGTAGCCAACGGCTTGAACCCGAGGCTTTGGGCCTTGGCACGCCTCATGATGACGATGGCTGACGCTCCCGAATTCAAGCCGGGAGCGTTGCCGGCAGTAACGGTGGGGCTGCCATAAACAGTATTGAGTTTTGCCATTCTTTCCGAGCTCAAGTTGTCCCTAGGAGACTCGTCCTTATCGATACGGATTGGCTCGCCCCTTTTCTGGGGAATCGTGACAGGCATAATCTCCTCGCCGATTTTGTACTTGCCTGCTTCATAGGCACGGTACCATCTGGCATGGCTGCCCATGGCCCACTCGTCCTGCATATCCCGAGAAATCCCGTACTCCACGGCCACATGTCCGGCATCGGTAGCCACTGGGGCAAAGCCTTTGCGACCATAACCGAGCTCAAACAAAACATCTTCCAGCTCAATAGGTCCCAAACGGTTGCCCCACCTGGTTTTTGCTGCACTGGCGATAAAAGGAACGTTGCCCATGTTTTCAGCACCGGATGCAATTACTACGTCCGCATCTCCGGCCTTTATTGACCGGTACCCGAGTCTCAGCGCCGTCAAAGAGGAGCAGCAGGCTCGATCGATGGTCAGTGAGATTGTGTCCTCTGGAAAACCTGCCAACAGAGAGATTTGCCTGGCCGGAACATTGGTGTAGATGGCGTACTCAGCCGGAATGCAGGTTCCGTAATAGATTTCATCCACGTCGCGAGCATCCAGGTCTATCCGCCGGATCACCTCTTGCAGGACCATCACACCGAGGTCTATGCTGTCCGTACCCCTCAAAACGCCGTCAAATCTGCCAAACGGCGTCCTGACCGCACTGACGATGACTACATCGTTTGCATCCATGAGTTTCCACCTCTGTTAACCAGCGCTTCGCTATTGATTACTAAGCTGCTGTCTCAGTATCCGCTTTTGGACCTTTCCCGTTGGAGTAAGGGGCAGGGAATCCGTAAACATTACCTTCTTAGGAAGCTTGTAACGTGCCATCTTTCCTTGGCAATACTCCAGAACTTGTTGTTCGTTCAGGTTGCTGCCGGGCTGTGGGACAATGATAGCCATGGGCGTCTCGCCCCACTTTGGGTCAGGTTGGCCAAGAACAGCCACCTGGCTGACTCCCGGAAGGCCGGCAATAATCTTTTCTATTTCAGCAGGATAGATGTTCTCTCCGCCTGAGATAATCATATCCTTCAAACGATCTACGATGTACACGAAGCCTTCTTCGTCCATGGTCGCTACGTCACCCGTGTGCAGCCAACCTCCCCGCAAGGTGTTGGCACTTTCGTCCGGCAGGTTCCAGTACTCTCGCATGATGTTCTTACCTTGGATGATCAACTCGCCGGGCGTACCAGGAGGGACTTCTTTGTCGTCAAAATCAACGACCCTGACGTCCGTAAAGAGAAAAGGCTTACCCGCGGACCCCACCTTCCGCGCTACATCGCTGCCCATAAGTTGACAGCCAGGACCGCATGCTTCGGTGAGCCCAAAAAGCTGTTCAACGTGGAGCCCCAGAGCGGTGCACGCTTCCAGAAGCGAAACGGGAATGGGTGCCCCGGCAAGCGCTGTCCAACGAAAAGATGAAAAATCGGAGGTGTCCTTTTCAGGAACCTGGAGCATCAGGCTCATTACCGTTGGGACCATGAGCGAATTGGTTATCCGCTCTGACTCGATTATCTTCCAATATAATGACGGATCAAAGGCCTTGGTGGTTACGGTCGCGGTTCCGCAATACACGGACATCACGGCAGGCATGAGCGCACCGACATGGAAGAGAGGTAAAGCTACAAGGAATCGATCGCTCTGGCGCATTTCCCATGTGGCGGCCATGGTGAGCGCGGCCCAGAGCACGCTATTGTGAGTTTGGACAGCACCTTTGGGTAGGCCCGTGGTCCCAGAGGTGTACATGATGAAAAGAGGATCATCCTCGAAGCCGGCACGATCCAGCTCCGTGCACACGGCTTTGCTCTTCAATTCTTCAAAATTATGCGCAAATTTGTCAGACTCTGAACCGCCTCCCGCATGAATCCAATTGACAACAGCCGTAGCATTTGCGCCCTTTGCCCGAATTTCAGCTACTACTTTCTGGAATTCGTTTCCGTACACCAGGGTCTGAGCTCCAGAATCCTTGATAATATACGTGAGTTCATCGGCTACCAGTCTTATGTTGAGCGGAACACACACTGCGCCGATCTTTGCGATGGCGAAAAAAAGCTCAATGTACTCAGCACTGTTCATCAACAGGATGCTTACTCTGTCACCTTCCTTCACACCGACATTGACCAGAGCGTTTGCAGTTCTATTCGCATTCTCGTTGAACTGGAAATAAGTGAGTCTCTTGTTCTGGTGAACGTCAACAAAGGCCTCCTTGTCCGGATGCAAGAAAGCTCTCTTTGACAGAAGATTTCCGACGTTGTTTCTCATTGTCCGCCATCCTTTCTTTCTCTGCTATAGGAAGGGACGCTTGACAGGACCGTCATCGTCCTGCACGCCCTTGCTCTCTCTTGATCCGTAAAAGGGGGAGTACGCTAATTAATCACTCCTCGCCAAAATATCCATAGCGAACCATCTTCAGCTAAATCTGTCAAGAGCTTTTTTCAGAAATTGCGATTAACGTCCCAGGTTCAGCTTGCAGGCCATGTTTCGATGATGGGCTTACAGCCTGATATTCCAACTACTTACGTGCTGTTTGGGAGTGAGTGCGAAAAATAGCAGGCGATCCCAATTTTCTTGACAGGCCCTACTCCAACTGATACTTTCGCTGAAGTTGCCTCGCTTTATGGTCTAATTTGAGTTATCATCAGCCAAGGCCATCGGTAGGAGGCTTCAAAACTCATGTTATGCGCCGGAGCAAAATTGCTCCGCACAACATCTTCCGACTCAAAGGAGAGATTACTCATGGCAATTGAGAAATTGACCGTCCTCGGGGCCGGGACAATGGGGCACGGAATTGCCCAAGCAGCAGCTGTTTCGGGCCTTGAGGTGATGCTGTATGACATTGATCGGCAAATGCTCGATAAGGCGGTTTTGGCAGTGAAGGCGAACATCGAGAAGCATTTCGTAGCGAAAGGAAAGTTGTCCCGTGAAGAGGGAGATGCCGTCATGGCACGCTTACGCGTAGATGCCGACCTTCACCGCGCCGCCGAGCAGGCCGATTATGTCATAGAGGCAGTTCCCGAAAAAATGGATCTGAAGAAGAGTCTCTTCGCTCAATTAGACAGCATCTGCCCCCCTCATACGATATTGGCCACCAACACGTCAGTAATGTCAGTCACCGCTATCAGCGGAGCAACCAAGCGTCAGGAAAAATGTATCGGGACTCATTTTTTCAATCCCGCTGCAATCATGAAGCTCGTTGAGGTGGTTACGCCACTCGGTGTTTCTGAGGAAACACTTGAAACCACTCTGTCAGTGTGCCGAAAAATGGGAAAAATGCCGATCAAAGTTAAGGATGTCCCAGGCTTCATTGTGAACCGTCTGCTCATGGGGCTGTACATGGAGGCAGCTCAGATGGTCCTGGAGGGCACGGCCACTGCAGAAGAAATCGACACAGCCATGAGGCTGGGCGCCGGCCATCCTATGGGCCCCTGTGAGTTGGCGGACTTCGGCGGATTCGACGTCATCCAGATGGCCAGCGACGAGGTGTTTTCTTATACACATTGTGAGAACGATCGTCTGAACATCTTGTACAGGAAAATGCTGGAAGCCGGACGCCTAGGCAGGAAGAACGGCAAAGGTTTCTACGATTACTTGGAGGACGGAACTAAAAAGCCGTTCACTTTATTCTCGTGAGGAATACGATATGAAAGAGGATTACGAGGATATCAACCTGACCAGAGACGGGATGATCGCGACGATCACCATAGATCGTCCCAAAGTGTTGAATGCCATTCGCTACCATACCATGGTGGAAATTGACGATGCGCTCGATAAGGTTGAGTCAGAGGACTCCATTCGTGTCGTCGTGCTGACCGGAGCCGGTACGAAAGCCTTTGTGTCTGGGGGGGACATTTCCTTAATGGCAAAAGGTCTTCAATATGTTCAAACCCTTACAGAAGTGCCAAAGGGTCAGGACGTATGCTCACGGATCGAAAACTTCCCCAAGCCCGTAATCGCGAGAATCAACGGGTACGCTCTTGGTGGGGGCACCGAACTAGCACTATGTTGCGATATCCGGATAGCTGCAGAGAATGTGAAAATGGGACTCCCAGAAATCAAATTGGGAATCATTCCCGGCTACGGGGGCACTCAACGTCTTCCGCGTCTTATCGGCATCGGTCGAGCCAAGGAGCTTATTCTTACTGGTGACCATATCTCCGCTCAACAAGCCCTCGAGTACGGACTTGTGAACCGGGTGGTTCCGATATCAGAGCTTGATCAAACTGTTACCGAGTTGGCGGAAAAAATGGCCTCTTACGGCCCAGTGGCACTGCACATGGCTAAAACCGCAATCAACAACGGCCTACAGGCGGATATGAGAACGGCTCTACAGCTTGAAGCTCGCTGCTATTCGATCTGTTTCGCAACGGAAGACCGAGTTGAAGGCATGAATGCTTTTCTGGAAAAAAGGAAGCCCAATTTTCAGGGTTGTTAAGAATCAACCATCAGCGGCGAAAAACGATGAACCGGTAATCACACGGTTAATTTAGGCAGGCACTGAAGCTGAAACGCATTATCCACTCAGCTTGGTCTTGGTCATGCTCTGCAGATCGTCCACACTATGATCAAGGACTGTTAGCCTGACCAACATCTAACCATTCAGCGAGCATTGCCGCGTGATCTGGGTCTATGTGGCGGCTGGAATAGAGAAATGCCTTCCCGACGGATGTGACAGTCCGTGCGATGTCCTGATATTCTTTATCCTCACCCATTGCTTCGAGACACTCTAAGATTGATTCCTGGGTCAAGTCGAAGGGCGGTTCACTGAAGCTGGATATAGGAATAGGCCTGGGATAGAGCTTAGAATTTTCTCGTACAATCTCGGCTATCATGCAAAGTGGGGCTTCTAACTTCCATATCAGAATCCTGGCGTAAGTTTCACTCAAGCTCCGAACAGAATAATAGTGTGAACCTCCATTCGGACCCAAAATCTCTTTTAGATCCCTATTCTCTTTCAACGCTTGTTTGAGCATAGTTTTCAAATAAGCTTCTTCCTCAAGGCATTCCGAGTCGAGAAGTCCTTGCCCTTTAAGTTCACTCAAGATCTCGTCTGCTCGGATCAGGTGCCCCGAGTCGCTACTGTCACGTATGATGCTCACAATCTTATTACAGATTTCTTCTTGATGCTCCATTGTCGCTCCTTAAGGCAGCAGACCTCTTTTGGCAAGTTCATTGGCCACGGTTTCCAGACCGAGTCTCCGGTACGCCTCTCTGGTCGGAGATCCCGTTTGTTTGTCCCAGCCCATCTCCTCGTAATACATGTCCATTGCCAGTTTGACGTCTTCTTTATCCATGCGGATGGTGCCTTTGCTGAACGCCGGCCGATCCTTGGGGTCCGTGAACACCCCTTGGGGAACCGTATCATGCTGAGTCCGCATCTCTTTCGTGCCCATGTCGCGAATAGTCAGGGCACGATGAAGTAGGAAAATCCGCTCTGCAACATGATCAAGCTCTTGACGAGACTTCCTGTCGCCGGTAGCTAGGCTGTAAAGCAACGATTCGATGGAGTCTTCTCCCCTATAATCTCGCTCTCTGAGGGGCGAAGCAACCCACGGCCCCATCCAGTTGCAGAGAGACAGGCAGTCGTGCAATTCCTTTCTCAGAAGAGACCATTTCGCCATCTTGGCCTTGTGCACGTTCATGGGCGCGAAAGCTGCGACTGCGTCCACCGCATCAGGTGAACCCCAAAGCTCGGCAGCCAGTTGCTTTTGGACCTCAATTGGCAATCCGTTTCGAGCGAAATTACTGTGGGAATGGCATTGGGCATCCCGATTGTATTGTGTGTTAATAATGACTCCGCATTGTCCGGCATCTTCGTTTGAATGATGTTTGGGGTGCCCCAACTTCCAGTACAGGAGTTCATGATTTTCCTGCCACTCCTGCTCCGGTATACCCCACCGTTCGAGAAGGTGCCCGGTACCCAATCCCAAGGCGGTAGCCAATTCGCCTTGTTTATGAGCAATCTTGGGAAGAAGTTCGAACAGGAATGTGGGATCTCCTTGTTCATACTTGTCCCACGAATAACTCTTGAATTCCTTCTCAGCTACCTTCCGATCGAAAATGCCATTATAGTAAAGCGCTTGAAAGTCGCGTTGAAGCTGACCGTAATTGTCCCAGATCCCAAGATCGTCTGCCAGATGCATGCCGACCATGCACGCCTCAATTGCAGTCTGGCCCTTGGGACCATCGGGAAAGGTCTTAAAGAAGGATTTGCCAAACAATAATCCGACGCAGGTATTCTGCCCCACTTCCGGAATACCATATTTTGCGGCAACCGCAGGGACTTTGAGCATGGTATGGCAACGGATAGGACATGCTGTGCAGCCATTTCCTCTGACAGTGTACTGCCAAGCCTTGTCTCCAAGAAAGTAGGCCGCATTGTTCGTTCGATAAGCAATCCTGTTAAGATCGTGGGGTTCGCATGAACCTGTGTCGATGTTCGGGTCCGCGGCGCCCCATCGCCGACCGGCCGAAGCCATCCATCTCGAACCAGAGTTGTAGTGCTCCGCCCATGGTTGAGGACTGTTGGGGACCACGTTCTGATTATTGGCTCCCAGAAGTGAAAGGTGCAATTTGATGACCTTCTCCCATTCTTCTTTGTTTCCCGCGATACGGACACTGCCGGTCCCCCGAACACCGATGGCTTTGAGGTTCTTTGATCCCATGACCCCGCCGACACCTCCGGCGGAATGGGAATAGGAATTCATCACCACGGACATGGGCACCAAGTTCTCGCCTGCTTGGCCAATAGCAGCCACCGAAGCCTCTGGTCCCATCTGCTGGTTGATTTCAATTGTCGCCCGCCGTATACCCTGCCCCCAGAGTCGCCGAGCATCGTTAATTTCTGTCTTTCCATCCGAAATCGAAAGCCACACCGGATGGTCAGCCTTGCCTTCAATGATTATGGCGTCATAACCGTCATACTTGAGTTCCGCTGCAAAGTGACCGCCCATGTGACCACTCGCAACCAAGGGTCTGGGCCAACAGGTGGGCCACAGGGTCGTTATGGCCGTTCGTCCGTTACAGGGAGCGCCAGTCCCAGCCAAAGGGCCGACTCCAAAGACAATCTTATTGGCCGGATCAAACGGTTTGCATCCTGCGGAGACTTCGTCCCAAATCACCTTGTATCCTATTCCCGTTCCCCCCAAATAGTCCTTGTATTGCTCTACGGTATCTTCAGTTGAGATTTTCCCAGTCGATAAATCAGCCCGCAGGACTTTTCCTGCCCATCCTCCATACTTTGCCATAAATCTTAGTCTCCTCTCCGTCACTTCATGTGGCAATCGATACAAGTCTGAGCCTTCTCGGGGGCAACAACGGCAGTGGGCATCACT
>JACRDE010000005.1 GCA_016212935.1 Desulfomonile tiedjei
GAAAAAAATGCCCCCATTACAGGAACGCCTGGGCTGATGTCATATACCTGCTTCATGAGAGGGTCGTTGGCCGAGAGCTTCGATTTGATCGTGGGCGTGGAAGTCCCGGTCACCACCGTTTGTCCTTGCTCCAAAGAGATTTCTGAGTACGGCGCTCACAACCAGAGAGGGATTGTGCGGGTCCAGTTGCGCTTCAAGAAGCTTTTCTGGATTGAGGAGATCATAGAAGTGGTGGAGTCTTCAGTCAGTTCGGAGATCTATTCTCTGCTGAAGAGGCCGGACGAAAAATTCGTCACTGAAAAGGCTTACGAGAATCCCATGTTCGTGGAAGACGTCGTCAGGATGGCTATGTCTCGCTTGATTGAAAAAAATAATTTTCCCTGGTACCGCATTGAGGCTGAAAATTTCGAATCCATCCACAATCACAGCGCATACGCTATGATCGAAAAAGACTTCTCGCCTGAACCCGAATGCTTCACGGGCCCCAAAACCATATGATTCAGCTATGACGCCAGAGACTGAACTGAAGCCCGTTTCAGCCGATTTGGCTTGACACGTGCCCATTTTCCGTATATTTTCTGCTATGATCGTTGCACGTTCATGAGTGCTTTCCAGGATCTTGGAATAATTTTTCTGGATTGCGATTATTTTTTGAAGTAAGTATGGATTCCGGCCTTGAGTGGCGACCGGTTTTTTGTCAGGAGGGGCGTTGTTCCTCAGATTTATGGTACTTACAATCGGGCTGCTATTATTGAATGGAGGCCTTGCGTCCGCATTTGAGCCGGTCCGTACCAGCGCGTCCATTAACGAAATGATGAGCGGATCGCGTCCAGGGGCCGCTGTCAATTATCAACACCAACGTAAGGAAACTTCACTCCATCAAAAAAGCACCATAGCCACGCCAGCTCCGCGTGCGAGTCAACCACCTCGCCCCTCCACCAGTAGTGTTGCATACAAACCCAAAACTCTCATCGCCATGCCCGCGCCGAAGCAAAATCTCAGTCTGGAACGATCGATCAATGCATCGACGGCAAAGTCGGCCCATCTTAAGCCCACGTTGCACGGGAAACCCTTGGCATCGGTAAGGACCGAAAAAGCGTTGAACGGCAACAGGCCGCCAGTCAAGGCAAAAGCCCTATATTGTGTGGATTGTTCATCAAATAAGGTTGTGTTGGCAGAAAACACTTGCGCGCCGCTCCCAATTGCAAGCATTACCAAGCTCCTGACAGCAATGGTGATCGTTGAAGAAATGGACCTGGACCGGGTTGTTGAAGTCCCGGAGGACATCGGCCAGGTCGAACGCCATGTGGTAGGGCTCAAGCCCGGCGATCAGCTCACTGTGAGGGATCTGCTGCACGGGATGCTCATAGAGTCTGGCAATGATTGCGCGGAGGCTCTTGCCCGGGCCTATCCCAAAGGCGGCAGAGAAGCTTTCATGGGGGCCATGAACCGAAAAGCAGCAGCGCTGGGAGCGTCCAGCACCAGCTTTTACACGCCCAGTGGATTGGACAGCAAGATGACCCTCGGCCGAAAAGACGGCCGTTATCTTGAGGCTCGCAAGGCCAATACCGCCAGTGCCGAAGATGTTGCAGCAATAGCCAGGGCTGCTTTCAAGAATCCGTTGATATCCAAGATCAGCAGCACCCGGACGTATACCATGCGAACCCGGAACTTTACCCCCCGTGATTACCCTCTGGTTTCCAATGACAAGCTCCTTACCAGGAATTTGCCGCTTGTGGGAGCAAAAACGGGGTACACAAACCTGGCGGGCAAATGCATTGTGGCTCTGTTCAAACACAATGAAAAGGAGCACATGGTAGTAGTACTCAATTCACCCAACCACTTCAAAGCCGCTGAGAAAGTCTATCGCTGGGCCCACAAACCTATGTAGTCCGAGACCGCACTCCGCATCAAGATAATTCCATAGAGAAAACGACCTGCTGGGAAGAACGATTCCCGTATAGACTATCTAGTCACGTTTTTCGACGCATTGGCGCCTCAACGATTGATCCCGTTTTGGGAGCATGATAGACTCCATTTATGCGGATCTTCTCGAGAAGCACTCTACAGGAATTCTGGGACAAACACGCTGAAGTGGAACAGCCGCTTCGCTCCTGGTTTGCAGAAGCCAAGAAAGCCAAATGGAAGGAGCCGGCGGAGATTCTCAAGCAATACAGCAACGCCAGGATCATTGGCAAAGACCGCGTCGTGTTCAATATAAAGGGCAATGAGTACAGGCTCGTTGTAGCCATCAGGTACGATAAGGGATTGGCGTTCGTGCGGTTTGTGGGAACACATGCAGAGTATGACAAGATAGACACCCTAACCGTCTAGGTGGAAACGCTGTTCTCAGGAGGAGAACCAGACATGGGTATCAGACCGATTCACACTGAAGAAGATTACCGGGCTGCACTGGCAAGACTCGAAAACATCTGGGATGCGGAACCAAGCACCCCGGAGTCGGATGAACTGGATGTCTTGGCCCTGTTGGTGGAGGCATATGAGGAGGAACACTATCCCATCGATCCCCCAGATCCGATCGATGCGATCAAATTCAGGATGGAACAAATTGGACTCACCCGCCGAGATTTGGAACAGTGCATAGGATCTCGTGCAAGAGTGTCTGAAGTGCTCTCAAGAAAGAGAAGGCTCAGCTTGGACATGATTCGAAAGCTAAATGAGAAACTGGGCATTCCGGCTGAGATTCTCATAGCCGAATATCCGTTGCGATCCGAAAAGACCCCTCCGGATAATAATCAGGAAGTAAGATAACGATAATCAAAATAAAAAAAGCCGGAGGCATTCGCACCTCCGGCAGGTCGGCATGTTTCTCTATGGTCGCTTAGATAGCCGCTTCGGCGAGTTCCGCCTTTTCAACCCTCACAGCGCAGACTTTGTACTCGGGGATCTTGCTGATTGGATCCAGAGCGGGATTTGTGAGCACATTTGCATTGGCCTCCATAAAATGGAAGCTCATGAATATGTTCCCCGGTTGGATAAGATCCGTGATAATTGCCTTGGTGACCACTTCCCCGCGGCGTGAAACCACCTTGGCCATATCATAGTTCTTCAACCCGAGTCTGGAAGCGTCTTCCGGATGAATTTCCACGTGCCCCTCTGGCATTTCGCTGTGGAGGGTCGGTGAGTTTCTGGTCATCGTGCCCGTATGATAGTGGGGGAAGTACCTTCCAGTTGTGAGCTGCAGCGGGAATTCTTCGTCTGACATTTCCTCAGGGGGCCTGTATTCGATTGCGTGGAACAGCCCTTTACCCCTGGTGAATCGGTCTTTGTGCAGGACCGGGGTTCCGGGATGGTCAGGAGTCGTGCATGGCCACGCGATCGGGCCTTTTTCCAGTCGATCGTAGCTCAAACCGCCATAGCTGGGCGTCACCTTTGCGATCTCGTCAAAGATCTCACTGGGCGAACCGTAGCTCATGGGGAGCCCGAACCTGGTCGACAGATCGCATATGATATCCCAATCGGGTCGGGAATCACCAACTGGTTCCACTGCCTTGCGGACTCGCAGAACATTTCGCTCAGTGTTGGAAAAAGTCCCGTCCTTTTCAGCGAAGGACGCACCAGGCAAAACCACGTGGGCAAGCTTCGCCGTATCTGTGAGGAATATGTCCATGACAAGGAGGAATTCAGCGGAGCTAAGCGCATGCCGGACGTGGTTCATATCCGGATCGCTCCCGACCGGATTTTCTCCCATAACGACCATTCCCTTTATTGAGCCTTCTTCCAGATCGTGCATCATCTCCATGATTGTCTTTCCGACCTTACCGGAAAGCTGGGCCTGCCACGCGTCCTGAAATTTGTTTCTGACTCCCTCGTCCGTTACGGCCTGATATGCAGGGAAGACGTTGGGCAACCCGCCCATGTCGCAAGCGCCCTGCACGTTATTCTGACCCCTGAGTGGGTTAACTCCAGTGGAGCGCTTTCCCAGGTTGCCGGTCAGCATGGCGAGATTGGCCAGACTCTTTACGTTGTCCACACCGTGGGTGTGCTGGGTGATACCCATTGTGTAGAGGATCGATGCGCTTTCAGCCTGTGCGTACATCTCCGCCACACGGATGATGTCTTCAGCGGGAACTCCGCATATTTCCGATGCTTTCTCCGGCGGATAGTTTTTCAGCACTTCCCGGAGTTGTTCAAATCCCTCTGTTCGTTCATCTATGAAAGGCTTGTCGTGCAGATCCTTTGACAGGATCACGTTCATTATGCCGTTTATCAGAGCCACATCCGAACCAAGATTCTGCTTGACGTGAATGTCCGCGGTGTAAGCCATCTGAATCTTTCGGGGATCGGCTACGATGAGTTTGGCCCCCTTGGCCTGGGCTCGATAGACTCTCGATGCGATAAGTGGATGGGCAACGCTAGTATTGGAGCCTATTATAAAGATGCATTCCGCGTCTTCTATCTCGGGGATCGAGTTCGTCATCGCTCCACTTCCGAAAGCGGCGGCAAGACCTGCCACCGTAGAGGAGTGTCAGAGACGGGCGCAGTGGTCAATGTTATTTGTTCCAAACCCCACGCGGCAGAATTTCTGAAATAGGTAATTTTCTTCATTGGTGCATTTTGCTGAGGTCAGGAAAGCGAGGCTGTCCCCGCCGTGGGCATCTTTGATTTCTTTCAGCCGAGAAGCAGCGAAATCCAATGCCTCATCCCAAGATGCCTCTTGCAGTTCACCGTTCTTGCGGATTAGTGGCTTGGTGAGCCTGTTGGGGCTTTGAACGAATTCGTGTACATTCCATCCCTTGATGCAGAGTTTGCCCTGGTTCATGGGATTGGTCTTGGAAGGAAGAGTTCCCACGAGTTTGCCGTCCATTGTTTCCAGCAGCATCTCACAGCCGCATCCGCAGTAAGGGCACGTTGTTCGGGTGAATTTGAGGTCCATAGTTTCTCCTAGGGCAGGAAAACGTCTTTCTTCTGTCGCAAGATTATTGAGCCAAATATTTGTCCAAAACGCGATGGGGGTACTGGAGGGTTGTGTTTCCGCGTAAGTTACGGTTTCTCGCCTCTCGGTCCAATTGAAACCGAAAAACCTTATGAATAGGCCCTCCACTGAGAGGTGGGCGTGTCTCTTAAAGGATCCCAAGCCCGCCTGCACGGATTTCAAATCACGTTAAATTTACCATCACGGGCCGCGGGAATCAAGAGGAACTCCCATAACTTTTGCCTATGTGTCGGGCACATCGGCATTGCCTCATCAGAAAAATAAAGCAGGGCACGGCAAACCGCGCCCTGGATCTTTGTCCATCATTTCAAGCGAAGCCTACCTCACTCTCACGCGCACGCCACCTGCTCTCACTGCTACTCCGCCTCCTGGGCCCACTCCCACACCTACCGGGCCGACCCGCACTCCAACGCCTCCACGAGGACCGACCGCCACACCTACGCCTGACCCACGGTACCGGAAGCCCCCGTATTCATAAGGGTAACGATAGCCGCTTCGCCCACGATTGGGATACCAGTACGAGGAATATCTGTAGGACGGGTAACCGTAATAGGCAGGATACCTCCTTGGGACCGGATACGCGTAAGGCACAGGAACCACTGTCTCACGGACCACGGTGGCCACGGGAGCCGGGGCCGAAGATGCGGCTACGTTGAGGTTGGTCCTTATTTGCACGCTGGAAACCCACCCGTGTAAGGGGCCCTCGATCTCAATCCAATTGTTTTGACTCCAGAATCCTGTCAGTCTCAGCCTTTCGTTCATTCTCGCGCAGCCGACCATGTCGTAACCGACCCCAGGACCGGTCCTTATCCTCAGGCACATTTCAGGCCTATCCACACCTGCGACCGTAGCAACACCGCGAACAGCCTCCAGTGAATCGATCCTCACCCAACCGCCGTTCATAGGACTTTGAAGCATCACCCAACCGTTCTCGAATCTGGGATAATTGATTACTCTCGATCCTATCGCAAGAACACCCAGAACCGGAGCGTCTTGAGATGGACTCGACCGCACCATCAAGCCGCCCTGGTCGTCTCCGGCAATTATTGTGGCCGTCATAGGCCCTATGGGAGGGCCGGTGTATGGGTCTGCCGTGGATTCACCGGACTGAAGCACCCATAAGCACAGCGCCATGACCAAGATCCCCGTCGTCCGCAACACAGCATTCATTTTCCGCCTCCGATCTTCATATCAGCCAGGAAATACTCTTCAACCGACTTTGCTCTATTTCATAGAATAATATCGAAAGTGAGCGGTGATCCTGACAAGGAAACGTACAGGAAAAGTTGTGCTCGTTCCACTCATCACGACTTCACTTGAAGATCACCTTAATCCACGGACTTGCTTCGCGCACTCGGAGCGGATACGAGCCTTGCCAAAACTGCCGGAAAGACCGCATTGACCTCCGTGCAATCGGAGCAGACGAGAGAGCTGCTCGTGAGCGCCCCCGCATGATCGGAAGAAGCCTGTTCCGTATTGCCCTGCGACGGTTGTCACTCCACGCAGCGCGCTTCAAGTGCCCGTTGGGCAGCACCTAGCAGCGCGGCCTTGTCATTCAGTATTACGTTGACAGGAATTCCCGAAAGAATGCCCCTGAATCTGCCCTTATCAGTGAACGCTTTCATAAAAGCATCGTCGTCAAGCTGCGGCATTATTTCCGGCAGAATTCCTCCCCCAAGAAAAATGCCACCTGTGGTCATTCCCGTCAGAGCCAGGTTTCCTGCTGCCGCTCCAATAATCGATATGAACATTTCAAGAGATTCTACGCAACAAGGCTCCTTTTCCACCGTGGCCGCGGTTGATACGGCCCTGGGAGGGTCCATCAGTCTGAATCTCTCCGTGAGCCATGGAGGTTCTTCACGGCCGTTAAGACCACTCAGCCATTTGTATATGGTGAATAGCCCAGGCCCTGAGGCCACTCTTTCTACGCTCACGTGGTCCATGGACCCCTTGAGGCTTCTCCAGAGCCCAACCTGCTTCTCATTGGTCGGCGCAAAGTCGACATGCCCTCCCTCTGACGGCAAAGGGATCAGATTCCCGTCTCTGCGAATCAGCAGAGCCATCCCTAGCCCAGTACCAGGCGAAATCAAGCCGACGTTTCCCTCAGTATCCGCTGGGATGGTGTTCACAGGAAAGAGTTCTTCCTCCCTGAGTAAAGGGATAGAGTAGCCGGTGGCCGTGAGATCGTTGATCAAAATCACTGATGCGAAGTTGAAGAACTCTTGAACTTCCCTATCCGTAACTTCCCATGGAAGATTGGTGGTTTTTACACGACCTCGGATGACAGGCCCGGCTATGCCGAAACATGCTGAAGACACTGGGAAAGAGTGCTTCACCAGAAAATCGGCGATCAGTTCGTTAAGACTCGACGCTGCGGCGCTGGAATACGATTCCAATACTAGTGGTTGCGGCCTGTCTTGCCCACGTTGAAACACGCCGAGGTTAGCCTTCGTGCCTCCTATGTCGCCTGCCAGGACTATTTCCTCTTCATCTGAGCGTTTCATGTTCACCTCGATATCAATTCACGACCGCGATTCCGGCGGTGTCTCCTGATGTACGGTCACTCTGTAAACGTATTTGACCCATTCCGACCCATAATGATTCTGTGCCACTACACGCAGCGGGAAGCCATGCTTTTTGGGCAATACGACTCCATTGACTTCGTAAGCCAGGAAAACCTGATCCTTTAGGACTTCCGGCAATGAGAACTTTTCCACCTTTTCGTAATTTCCCTCTGGACCTCGAATGGTGACGTATCCATTGTCACTCTTCAGTCGTGCCTTACTGAGCAACTCCTTGATGGAAACACCTTTCCATAAGCCGTTATAAGCAAACACTCCCGGACATATCAACAACACGGTTTTTTCTAGTGGTGAAAGCGACATGACTTCCAGGTAACTCAGAGTCAGCGGTTCTGCCACGTTCCCGTCCACTATCAGACGCCACTTTTCCAGGGAGGCTTCATAATCCTCGAGGCCCATCACACCGAAATTTTCAATTGGCGTTATATCCAAGTCTGATGTGTCCAATTCAGCCGGATTCTTGTTGACCAGGTCCTCCAGTCGAGCACCTTTAGGGATTATCGTCTGCTGAACGTTGGCCCACGCTGTCTCCATCTTCAGGAGAACATGGGCACCCAGGACATAAAGAAGGAATGATCTGCGGCTAAACATATCAATTTGCCTTGTCCTGCCGAGGCGAGCAACACAGATCAGATCTGTTACGCGGCGCTATGATACTCTCTGTGCGCGCTTCGGCTCATCTGTTCCAGGCGAACCCGTCGCGGAATAGCCTCTTCAGTAGGGACATCAGCCTGCGTCGGATAAGGGTGAATAACTCCAGAAACAGTCTTCAGACCTATTCCACCGGCCATAGCCATCGTGATCTCACTTATCATTTCTCCGGCCTGAGCGGCTACGATCATGGCTCCGATGATTTTGACGGTTCGTTGTTCCGTGTGGACCTTCACGAATCCTTGGTCCGTTTCCTTCAGTACAGCCCTATCAATATGATTCAGCGTCCTGGGGTAAGTGTCAACTGCAATTCCCTGTTTGTCCGAATCCAGCTAGTACATCCCAACGTGCGCAATTGCCGGGTCCGTATGAGTACACCATGGAGCTGTCAACGCGGAAAGTTTTTTCGAACCCGAAAACAATGCGTTCTGTATGACTATTCTTGCGGCAGCATCTGCTGCCAGGGTGAACTTGTATTTCATGCACACGTCTCCCGCGACGTAAACCTTGGAGTTGGTGGTGCGCAAGCGACCGGATGAACGTTTGCAGCCAGCTCACGGTTGTAAGCATCGTCCGGAATCAGGTGAAAGGACTTGTTCATAGTATCTGGCATTGCTTCTTACCACTGTCCGGTGCGAATGTTTGGAGTTTAGCAGTTACGAAATTTTTCCTGGATAATTAGGCTGCAGCTTAGAGGAAAAATTCCAGCTCCCCCCTATATTTAATTGTGAGGCATAGTTTTTCGGATGCAAGGGATTCTATTCAATTGGAGAAGACTGATCTCTGACTCCTGTCGGATACTGCATTTGTCCGTCACTTCATCTCCAGAAGTTGTCTCTCAATACTGCACACAGATTGCGGCCACTAACTGCCAAGACGGAACACCAAGAATTCCAGCAAACTTATAACCTAATTCTTCTGACAATTGCTTGAGTACATCTCACGGTGAAGAACCCCCAGAATAGAAGCCAGCCACTCATATTGAGCATGTTTTGTGGATACCAAGCGACTATACAAAGCCCCCCCACGAACAACCCGCCGTAGAGGATCGCAAAGGATAATACCCAGAATAGACTTAAAGAGTGTTCTGCGAAATAAACTGGCCTTGCGGTACGCCTTGTCCCCTGCCCTGCTTTCTCCAAACCGCGGCATTGCATGAAGGACCAGAGCACAAAAAGCCCGATGTAAGACGCTGCGATGCTCCCAGCCGTCACGATCTTCATGTGATCAGTCAAACCGAGCAAAACCATTTGGTTGAAAAA